>JAEOUB010000293.1 GCA_016839545.1 Candidatus Kariarchaeota archaeon
ATTGCCTCTACCAGAGGGGAGTCGGATGTCAATTCCATCGCTCCTCCTATGGCAAGGTATGCAGGATTACTCACAGTGACGTACATTGCTCGGAATTTGATGAATTAAATATTATTGACTGTGAAATTTATAGAAAACCAACAAACTACCACAGAGTTGGCGATTCATCACAAATAGATTGCTTTTCCTTGCAATCTATGATCACCGGACAACTTGCAATCGAAACACGTGAACTCTCAATTCAAACCCAAGGCGAGGAAATTGACCTCATTGATCTCACACCTGAGCTCCGGGAGTTCTTACAGGCTACTCCCATTACTGATGGCAGGCTGACCATCTTTGTGCCAGGATCAACCGCCTCCATCATCGCCACTGAGTACGAGCCCTATCTCAACCAGGATACAAAGAGGATTATCAAGGAGCTGGTGCCTCTTGGTGATAACTACCAGCATGATCGAATTGACAACAATGCCCACTCCCATCTCCGCACCAGTATATTTGGATCAGAGATGACCATACCGGTGGTGAACTCGAGACTGACCACAGGTACCTGGCAGCAGATCTGTTTTGCCGATTTTGATACTAGACCCAGGCGTAGAACATTGGTTGTACAGTTGATGGGTATTGCACCAACTCAGGAATGACCCTGAAATCCAAAATAAAGCTTAAAATCTCGATACACACCCATGAGATATGACCTCTTCCCGATCGATATCAGTCCAAGAACAACATGTATTCCGTGGTCCCAACCGCTATGACCATGGCCGAGGAATGCTCAGTGTCGTCGACCTTGGTGATCTTGAAGATGAGCCCACCATGTCTCTTCCAGGATTCAATGATACCCTCTTGGAGCTGATACCGACATTGGAATCCCATACCTGTTCCTATGGAACTAGAGGGGGATTTGTTCGACGTCTCACAGAAGATGAGGGTACCTGGCTTGGTCATGTGTTCGAGCATGTCGCCATCGAGCTCCAGAACCTTGCAGGAGTATCAGTCAGCTATGGAAAGACACGACAGATCAGCGGAGAAACAGGCAGGACCGGAAAGGAGAGTGTCTACCGTGTCTATTTCGAACTTGCCAACGAGGAAACTGCTCTTGCAGCCGCCGAACTAGCACTTGATACAGTCAACTACCTGGTCGACAGTGCCAATGTTGCAAATTTTGATTTTTCTGCCCGACTTGAAGATGTCATCAAAACAGCAGACCGGTTTGCCTACGGACCCACCACTGGTTCCATCGTGAACGAGGCACACAGTCGGGGCATTCCATCCATCAGGCTGGAAAAGAAATGGTCACTCGTCCAGTTTGGCTGGGGTATTAACCAGCAACGTATCTGGGCATCGACATCATCCATGTCATCATACATTGCCACTGAATTGGCGCAAGATAAGGAGTTGTGCCTGCAACTTCTCTATGATACTGGCATCCCTGTACCTCGTGGGGGCACTGCACAGACACTTGCTGGTGCCAAGGAACAGGTCATCCGTATTGGCTATCCTGTGGTTACCAAGCCACTGGATGTATCCCATGGACGTGGAGTGACACTCAATATTCGTAACGAGGAGGATCTGATAATTGGGTTTGAGCATGCCAAGGAGTATGCCAGACGGGTGATTGTCGAGCGCTACATCAAGGGTCACGATTTCCGTGTGCTGGTCATCAATGGCCGGTTTGTGGCAGCAGCTCACCGTATCCCAGCTCATGTCACTGGAGATGGCAAGTTAACCATTGCCCAGCTGGTCGAGGAGGTAAACAAGGATCCTCGACGTGGATTGGGTCATGAGAAGGTGCTGACCCGGATCACCATTGATGAGAATGCCGAGCGATTGCTGAAAGACCAGGAATTGACATTGGAGTCCATTCCAGACGAGGGACAGTTTGTTCAGTTAAAATCAACTGCCAACCTGTCAACTGGTGGTACAGCTCGTGATGTTACCGACATTATTCATTTTGACAATATACAGCTGGCAGAACGTGCAGTCAAGACCATAGGACTCGATATTGCCGGAGTCGATATTATGGCTCCTGATATCACCACACCCATCAAGAACAATGGTGGAGTAATTATCGAGGTCAATGCCGGTCCCGGTTTTCGAATGCACCTTGAACCCACTGAGGGAACTCCACGTAATGTGGCAAAGCCGGTGGTGGATATGCTGTTTCCTGAGGGAGATGGTCGTATCCCGCTGATTGCAGTCACCGGTACCAATGGTAAGACCACGGTATCTCGATGGATTGCACATATTCTCAAGTTCTCAGGCAGGAAGGTTGGAATGGCCACAACAGACGGTATCTACATCGATGGAGTGCTGGAGTACCGGGGTGATACCACCGGTCCATGGTCAGCAAAAGTTGTTCTGAGAGACCCCACTGTCGATTTTGCAGTGTTGGAGACTGCCCGGGGAGGTATTCTGCGAGAGGGTCTGGGATGGGATCTGTGTGACGTGGGTGTCCTGACCAATGTACAGGATGATCATCTCGGTCTTCGTGGAGTGGAGACCCTGGAGGAGATGGCAGATATCAAGGCAGTTGTTCTTGACCAGGTCAAGACTGATGGGCTAGGTGTGGTCAATGCTGATGACAACCGTGTCTTTGAGCAGCGGTCGCGTATCCGTGGAAACACTGCACTGGTATCACTGGACTTTGAAAACCCCAGATTGACTGAACATGTTGCCAATGGTGGTGTGGCAGTGACGATCACCCCCAATGGAATGATCCAGCTTATCCAGGGACAATCTCAGACAGCAATTATCCATGTAAAAGACGTACCTGCCACATTCAACGGGCATGCAATTTTCAATGTACAAAACGCAATGTTTGCCGTTGCTGCCACGTATCGACACGTATCTGTTGAGGATCTGCGTGCCGGCCTTTCGACATTCACCATGAATTTCGCCTCCACACCCGGTCGTGTCAATATCGAACGGGTCAAGGGTGCCAGGGTCATAATCGATTACGGTCACAATCCCGCAGCACTGAAAGCACAGATCCAGCTGGTCAATGGTCTCCATACAGATCAGGGTGGTCAGGGTCGTCGTGCCATTGTCTTCGGTATGCCCGGTGATCGACCTGACTCAACCATTCTCGATGGTGCCAGAGCAGTTGCAGGACACTACGATCGCTACTATCTCAAGGAAGACTGGAGATTGCGAGGTAGAAAATCAGGTGAGATGGTCACCATGCTCAGGAAAGTGCTCAATGAGGAGGGTGTCGCAGATGACAAAATCGAGGTATTCACCGGTGATCAGACCGAGCTCGATGCAGTGTCTTCCATGTACAACTGGCTGACATTTAATGATATTGTCATCCTGCAGGCTGATGATATTGTCAAGGTTCGCAATCATTTGCTGGTTGACCTTGGCGGTCAGAGTGGCGAGGTGACAGAACACCCTATAGTGCAGTCCCAAGGCGGCAAAGTTGATTTTGCTTCTGCAGCCAAAGAGATGGGCATGGTTGACGAGCCATCCGACTGATACTTTCATCTGACCCTGTTTCCTAGTTCAAATTCCCAAACACTGCTCAGCATCGATGATCTCACAGGATCTGAAAGGACTCCATGACTACCACCAGGATCTCACTGGCTACAGCTCTGATCAGCTGTTACTCATCTCCCTGCTGATCAATCACCCCGATCTTTTGCAGCTCTCAGGATTCCATGCCTGTCTGCCAGTCGTTCTTTCCAAGTATCATCAGTACTGTTTCTCATCACTCGGTTACCTGCCATCGGGGTTGCTGAAACCACAACCCTGTCCCAGACCTGACCAATTTCCTGACCAGATCTCCCTTGTCTCGTTCCTGTCAACTCATCCTCTATTTTCCCATTTTCCACCAGAGCAGCAATATCCTGCCCTACTGGAGTCACTCATTATCTTGATGCATTTCTCACTCCAACCGCAGAACCTGATGGCACCACTCTTCAATGAACAATCAGATCATTTCTCAGTATTCTATCTGTGTATTGATTCTGCCTCGATTTCAGACTATATTGAAGTCACACAGTCTGTTAATCACACAATAAGGAAAATAGAATTCTGGTTGACTCAGCGAGTCATGGACCGTTATTTTAACGATGTATTGCCTGACTGATGACCTGGTTGATGTCCATGTTCTCCATATAACCTTGTGCCAGCTCTGCCACACTGACTCCATGTATCTGTAACTGTATCAGTTGCCGAGCAGTAGGACGATAACCAATCTCGTAGACTTTCTTCACAAAACCAGGATAGACACCGTGTGAACGGAACTGGATTAACTCTCTAAGGGAGAGATCTTCCATTCCTGCCTCTTTCATCTCACCAAGGAAATCAGCATTGACACCGTGACTGCGTGCCTGTATGTAATCCCTGACTCCCATATCTTCAAAACCATGTTCTGAGAATTCCTGTATCCAGGTACCTCTTATCCCGTGATTAGACAATTTGATCAGTTCTCGTGGCTTGATCCCTGTCAGTCCTGCCTCAGCCATCTCCTCTATAAATTCAATATCTATACCATGAATTGACAGCTTGGTCATATCTCGCAGGCTGATCTCTTCAAACAGAGATCGGTACACTTTCACCCGCTCGCCATCAAGGCCATGAATACTTGATTTGATGAGTTCTCTGGCATCAAGATCCTCAAGACCCTGGTCTCTCAATTCTGCAATATATTCTGCAGTCACCCCATGAATTGACATCTTCCGCAGTTCATTGAGTGAGGGATTGAGACCTGTAGATCTCACTTCTGTAATATATTCAGGTGTGACATCATGAATTCGCAGTTTAACAAGATCATTTGCCCCTAACTTCTCATACCCCAGCTCTCTCAATTGAGATGCAAAATCAGTAGTTACTCCGTGTATCTCCATCTTGATGTACTGTCTCAGAGTTCCATCCACACCTGCATCACGGAATACCGCAATTGCCTCGGGTTCAACCCCGTGGATCCGTGCTTTTACCACTGTTTGGGCATCATACCCCTCTATCTCCAGGGCCATAAGACCTGAGATATATTCCAAGTTGACGTCATGAATGGCAAACTTGGCACCCATTTCACGATCTATTTCAAGACCGAGTTCAGCAACTGCTTTCAGATATTCTTCTGAGAGGTGGTTGGCCACAAGTGCTTTCAATTCCGAGTAGGTGATCTCTTCAAACTCATCAAGCTCAGTAAAGAACTCAGGATTGACATAGGTCTCTAACCTGACCTTCATCTCTTCAAGCTGTTCTGCTGTTATCTTGTTGGAGTAATTCCTATTCTGTTCATGCCGGATTTGCTTCACGGCGTTCTCAACATCTATCTCGCCACTGGCGACTTCTTCTAGTATTTTTCGTAATGTCATACTAACACCAGACCATCAATCCGGGAATGGCACGAATGTCCTTCAGTCCAGATTGACAAGGTCTGATCTACTGTGGGTTCCAATTCTGATTGTTTTGACCAGATTGAAAATTGGGTAAAATATATACAGAAACTGTGAGAATTATGATTTGACCCGTGAACTGGTTCTCATCTTTTGCTCACCCTGGCTATGAAATTGGTGAGTAACCCTGAGATCCTCTCTCGATTCTGATCAACGGTTCTCTGGTCCTCTATTTTTGTATCCAACTCTTTCTTCATTGAGCTGAAATCAAAGTCTTTGAGTTCATTCTTGTACTCCATGGGAAGAGATTGTCGTTTGAAGATATAAGTAAACGAACTACTTGGACTACATCTGGGTATTACATCATGATTTTTGATGATAGCGTTCCCAACCTCTCAAGTGCTGCAACTTTCTCCTTGAAGGTATCACTCAGTGGATTATCCTCCAGCTGTATATATTTGAAGTGGGAAGCTGTGAGAAAAATCATTTCAAGTTCTTCAAAGAGATTGTTTGTCAGATTGAGTATCGAGACTTCCTTGAGTTCCAGGATAGAATGTGGTAGGACTTTCAGTCGGTTGTGGTAGATAGATAATCTGCTCAGCCCGAGATCACCAATTCTCTCAGGTAACGACTCCAGCAGATTGTAGTCAAGCCATAGTGTGTCGAGGTACTTCAGGTGCATGATCTCGTCAGGTAGTGTCTTGATCTGATTTCGACCTATCCATAGCCCGTACAGATCTTTCAGTTCACAGATCTCTTCCGGAATTCTCGAGATTATATTATCCTCAGCCAGTAGATGAGTCAGTGTCTTCAGCTCAAAGACAAAACCCGGTATCCTGGTCAGATTATTCTCTGAGATATCCACCATGGTTAGTTCTGGTAATCCGGTAATTTGCATTTCGCTCAACTGATTGCCTCTCAACACCAGGTTTCGCAGTTTTGTCTGATCCACAATCGATACCCGTTTCAGAGAATTCCTCTGGAGATTCAGATACTCCAATGAAGGGAGATGATGATCTGAACTGGCAAATTCTGTGAGAAGATTCATTCCGAGATTCAACTGCTGGAGTGACTTTATGGAAAGTCGTGGAATGGTCTGAATTTGATTGTCAGAGAGATCCAACTTGATCAAATTAGTAGACTCTGATATGACTGGGTACTCCTCAAGATGATTGTTGGATAGTATGAGTTCCTGACACTTTGAAAATAAATTATCACCGATTACCAATTCTGAGATCTTGTTATAACTCAGATCTAAGGTTGCAACATTCTCTAGCCTACTCACATCTACAGGGGATTTCAATGAATTATATGCAAGATTACAGTATTCAAGTGACCTACAGTTAATCGGAGGTATTTCTTCAAGATAGTTCTCGCTGAGATCAAGGTGAGTCAGTCCTCCATGTGTCAGCGCAAGGGGATCTACTCGTTCGAGGTGATTCTTTTGCATTTCAATTACTCTCAATCGTCTCAGTTGACAGATTTCCTTCGGCAGTTCCCTGATAAGGTTACCCAGCAAAATCAACTCCTCCAAGTTCTCCAGTTGTGAAATTCTTGATGGTATCTCCATAAGCACATTATAGCTCAAGTCAAGCTGGACAAGTTCCTCGAGATCATAGATAAATTCTGGAATTGCTTTGAGCTGACCCCCAAGTTGTACCGATCTGAGATGTGAACAACTTGACAGGATCTCTTCCACTTCCTCACCGAGTTCAGTCCTCCATCCAATGTGAAAGCTTATTCCGACGAGGACTCCATCCTCAAAGACCGCAATATCGGATTCATCACCAAACTTGTTCGGATTGAATACACCAAGCCCGATTAACTGGTCGAGGTTCTCTTGGTCTGTCATGATATCACAGCAAAAACATTTTGGCTAGTCTCTTTACCTGTTCTTCATTCCTGATTTTCTCGATATTCTGCTTGTCTGGAAGATAGCCCAGGTACTTGTACCAATCCTCAGCCCATTTCTGGACCAATGCTCCTGTAATTGTCGAGGAAACACCCAGTGATGGATTATCTCGCTCTTTCCGTTTTACCTTGAATACAGATCCCTCCAAGTCCTTGACAAACTCGTATAGAGATTCATCACATATTATCAGTGTATGTGGATTTGACTGTAGGATCAAATTGTCAATGAAATTACCAATTTTGACCTTCAGAAAGTCATGATATTCATCTTTGGAACCTGCTTCGTTGATCTG
>JAEOUB010000294.1 GCA_016839545.1 Candidatus Kariarchaeota archaeon
AAATAAATGAATTGCAATCCGAGGAGAGAGATCTAAAAATTGCACTTTTGAGCTCTCAAACAATTGATTTGTTGAAAATATATCTTGATATCGATTCACGCTTATTAGGTTTGACTCCTGAGATATATGTAGGTCCATTCAACCAATACCGACAGGCGATAATGGATCCCTCGAGTAAGATGTATGAGATTTCTCCAGATATCATACTGTTAAATATCCACCTCGAGAGCATTTTGAACCCCGATTTTGTGACTACAATGCCGAAATTAAGCGTCGATGATATACAGGAGGAATTATCAAAACTACAGAATGAAGTTACTGATCTTCTTGATCTTTTGTCAGAGAACACATCTGCTCTGATTCTCTTCACTAATTTTATCATTCCCTCAATGAGTCCTTTGGGAATCCTGGAATCAAAAAGCAGTAAGGGAATTGTAGGTTTTGTCAGAACACTTAATTCACATCTTGAGAGGACATATATTGATCATTCTCAGATACATATTTTTGATCTTGATGGAATTGCAGCATATTTTGGAAAAAAAAGAGTAACAGACAATAAACTCTACTACAGAGGGACTATGCTATTCTCGGAAGAATTTCTTCCCATTCTTTCTTCTAGAATATTATCGTATGTCAAGGCACTCAAGAATAAAAACAGAAAAGCACTCATTCTTGATTTGGACAACACTTTGTGGGGAGGTATCATCGGGGAGGACGGGATAGAGGGTATCAAGCTAAATCCAAATCACCCAGGGAAGGAGTTTTACGAATTTCAGAAATACATCAAGAGTCTATATCACCGTGGTATTATACTTGCTATCAATTCCAAGAACAATTACGAAGATGCAATGGAAGCAATTGTATCCCATCCCTCGATGGTTCTCAAGGATGAGTACTTCGCTGTAAAGAAAATCAATTGGCAGGACAAGGTACAAAACATCATTGAAATTGCTGAGGAATTGAATATCGGTCTAGATAGCTTAGTTTTTCTTGATGACAATCCTGTGGAGCGTACCAGGGTCAGAACTTCCCTTCCAGACGTGTTAGTTCCTGATTTACCAGAAAATCCACATGATTACCTTGATACTCTCAGAAATTTGAATGATTTCAATACTTTGGCTCTTACAGATGAGGATCTTAATCGGGGTGAAATGTATGTGGCCAGAGGAAAAAGGAAATCATTGGCGAGTAATATCCAATCGATAGATGATTTCATCCAATCACTGGAGATAACTGCACACATCAAAAAGATCACCGATTATAGCCTACCCAGGGTCGCGAGTCTTGTCAACCGGACAAATCAGTTCAATGCAACAACTCGTAGGTATACAGAACATGAGATTCAGACCCTGTCAACCAGCGGGGAAATGGATATCTACACCCTTCAAGTAGAAGACAAGTTTGGGGATGAAGGCATAGTTGGTGTTGCGATGGTAAAGAAAGAGAATAATGAACTCTTCATCGATAATTTTCTGATGAGCTGCAGAGTAATTGGTCGCAAAATAGAGACTGCTTTTCTTATCCATATCATCAATACTGGGACCAAAGCAGGATTCAAAACCTTGCATGCTGAATACATACCGACAAAAAAGAATAAACTTGTTGAGGAGCTGTTTGATAAACACAATTTTGAGATTATTTCCAGGGAAAATGGGACAAAAAAATATCGCCATAATTTGAACAAAGTCATGGAATTTCCAGAATTCCTTACCATCAAAACTGATGCCTAAATCATGATGAATACCAAAAGGGCTTTGTTTAATTAGGTTTCACGAGTGATATGGATGACCGACTTGTGGAGATTTTGGAAAAGATCCTATTGATTGATAGAAGTTCCATCACACCCGACCTCAGGCGGGAAGATATTGAAGATTGGGATAGTATGACTCACCTTGTCCTGATATCAGATATCGAGGAAGAGTTTGGAGTTAGCTTCTCAGATGAGCAAATTGCTGAAGTTATGTCAGTTGCAGACCTCATTACCTTGATTTCATCATAAGGTTGCACTGATTTCAGGAATGGGGTCCAATTTCTGAGTTTTTCCATATTCGTTGCACTCAACCATTATGTTTTTTATTACTCTACCTTGTCGAGAATTAGGAAAGCATCATGAGTTCAAAGGAAATCATGGAGGGTGTTGCACCCACTAGAATGAACCTACTCGATCTTCGCAGTCGAAAAGGATTGGCTGAGAATGGTCATAATCTCCTTAAGGAGAAACGAGATGCCCTAATTATTGAGCTCTATAATCTCGTTGATGAAATCAGAGGAGCTCAGTCTTCAGCAGATGAACTTCTGGAGAAAGCGCATGGTCAACTTGAAGTTGCAACCTTGAAGATGGGTATGGCTCGATTAAGGGAAATTGGTTG
>JAEOUB010000029.1 GCA_016839545.1 Candidatus Kariarchaeota archaeon
GATAATTTCATGAATTTCTACAAGAGCAAGGAGGAAGAGTTGATCTCCAATTTTGCAGGTAGAGAGGATGGCCATCTATTTGAAGGTCTGGTGGTTACTCCCATGACAAAAATCTTCAATTCTGTAGAATTGATTCCTGAGGAAGACAGCAGCATCACACTGATGCATGTAGGTGGCCACACCACGGGATCGACAATAATTCACTACAAACCTGAGAATGTCCTCTTTTCCGGGGACAACATCTTTGCAGGGGTTTTTCCTGGAGGACACGATCCCACTTCCGATCCCTACCAGTGGCTCGAGGCCCTCAAAGTGATGAAGGATCTTAATCCCACGACAGTGATACCCGGACACGGATATGTTCACGAAGGGACAACTGAAATTGATAGCTTCTCGAATTACTTAACAAAATTCATTGACATGGGCAAGAAACTTGCTGCAGATAGTACAGATTTTGAGCATGCAGTAGCAGAACTGAGTGAGATAGAGTATTATGATGAGCTCTTTCCAACGATGAAAGAACGTTCAATCAAGAACTGGTACGGAGTTGTCCAGTCGAGAATCTAGCCAATCCTCTTATTTATGCAGAAATAGGCTAAATCTCAGGTATTAAATAAACGATGGACCATTACGGTTCATGACAGATGTTGTCACAACGATACCTGAGGATAAACTCTCCAACTTGCTCGGATGGAACAAGTTCATGGGAGTTCTTCATTTATTACAGTCTGTAGTGATCGCTATACTAGGGCTTGCAGTTACCAATTTTTCCGATTTTGAACAAAGACTCTACATCTTCAATCTCGAAGCAGTATTTGAAGACGGAATGGCCGGTGAAGGACCACCAAGTGCCATATTACCAGTTGCAGAGGAGCTCTTTGCCTTTCGAGGGGTAGCTCCTGTCCTACTGAGCCTCTTTCTTTTCGCATCTGCGGTGGCTCACTTGCTGATTGCGTTCCCTCTTTCAAAACGATATGGTGAAAACCTTGCCAAAGGAATGAACCCCTATCGCTGGTATGAATATGCGTTTTCATCCTCATTGATGATCGTTTTCATCATGCTTTCCTTCGGAATTCTGGGATTCTGGCTTGTTGTATCACTTTTCGTTCTCAACGCTTTGATGAACATCTTTGGACTCTACATGGAGGAGTTAAACCACTACAAAACAGGTAAGACTGATTGGAAACCCTATCTCTGGGGGTGGGTTGCTGGGATAGTCCCTTGGATTGTAATTGCAGACAACATACGTAGATTTGACATTCCAGAAGGATTTGAAGCACTGTACCTGATATTTTACATCGCTCTGGGTATCTACTTCTTCTTCTTCAACACATTTGCAATCAACATGTTCCTTCAATATGCAAAGATTTGGAAATGGTCTGACTACCTCTTCGGGGAGAAAGTCTATCAAGTACTCTCACTTGTTGCTAAATCGATACTCTGTTGGCTAGTTTTCATCGCCATCTTTGCCAACACTTGATCAGAAGTACACAGCTTCTATCAAATTTCCTTCTTCCAAGTATGTTGAGTTTACATCCATGTTAATTCCAACTCCATCAATTCTGAATATCCAGTAATCATCAGGTAAGCTTTCCATGTATCCATTAATGCCTATCACATATGGAGGACCATATTGCAATGTGTAATCCACTGTACTCACACTTTCAAGAAGTTGCAAGAGAGTCCAGTTTCCTGGTATATCCAAATCAAACGTCTCATCCGGTGCAGCCCCATTGTAGACTATATGTAATTCTACAGCAATAGCGCCATCATTGACAGGTCGATCATTGACAAAAAGATAGACTCCCGTACTCAGCAATATCACAATCAGAAGACTGACTACGATATAACTTACAAATCGTTTCTGACTGAATCTGATGATTGCTTGTCTGTCGAAATTCCCTTCGTTGCCTTTGAATTCTTCAAGATAGTTGAAATACGCTGCAGGTAACTCTAACAACCAGCTGTAGGCATCTTCAATCAGTGGAAGGACAGTTCTCATAATCACAGGGATCATACTGAACAGGATGGAGTTTGCAACCGTGTGGGATATGGTGAAGACAATACCGAATATGAGCGAAGTTAGCAGAAGTGGGATGAATGCTTCTTCGGAACCTAAAAAGAAGAGAGGAAGGGAAACTGTGACAATCAAGTCCCATATCAGTGCAGAGATTGCTCCAAATATGGCGAATTCATAGAAGTAACGGATGCGCAATGATCTGGCCAACCTACCTAGCAGGGTTACAATTATCCAGCCTATGAGTTTGAATGGAAATGTTATTCCAGAGAATCCCAGTACCAAAGAAAGAACAACCTCCCAGGTAACCACCATCATCGAAGTTGAAACCACTGCAAACCTCAGGCTGAAGAGAAAACCAAAGAGAAATGCCATAAGAGAGATGGTCTCGACATTGGGGACGAAGACGAGTGCAAAGCTGGAAGCCACTGCGGTTGCTGCCAGCTGGACACGGAGACTCAGTGCCCCCAGTCCATCTTGATCTTCTTCCACAATCACGAATGCCTTCCTTCAGTTATAGGTTTTTTCGCCTATTTATTGGGAGTCTTCCATCTGATAACCAATGACAGGTTAGAAGGAAGAAAAGGTCAGAAAGATGTATATCTTAACTTTTTTTAACATTGAAATTTTAGAGAGTTTAGTCTGGATGGTATCAGTGTGTACTATCTTTACTGAAGGGTATCCTCATGGCAGCTAAGTATCTATCCGCAAAAGAAATTCGTGATCGGATCACGTCACTGATTGAAAATCCATCCAATGAGATCCCAGTTATGGTTTATGACCAGCTGGAGGAGAAGGTCTTCGATCGTGCTCGCAAGATAGCTGAAAAGCTCAATATCGATCCTAAAGGAAAGAGCTACATTACTGATGAGCAATTCAGTGATATTGTTCAGGATATGAACCGTTCATACAAGTTTGCACAGATTGACCCAGGTGCAGCTGTTGGTATGGTCGCTGCACAATCCATAGGAGAACCCGGTACACAGATGACCCTACGTACGTTCCACTTTGCAGGTGTGAGAGAGATGAACGTTACTCTTGGACTTCCCCGTCTCATTGAGATTGTGGATGCCCGACGTAAGCCATCTACACCAACCATGACCATTGCACTCAAGTCTGACTACGCATACGATGAGGTCAAGGCAAAAGAGGTAGCACGAAATATTGAACTGACAACAATCGCCAATATTGCTAAAACAGTTGAGATTGATCAACTTGACCAGAGGGTCACAATCAAGCTTGATACCCAGCTTCTCAAGGAAAAGAATATCACTGCTGAAGATGTGGTTGATAAGGCTTCATATCGTCGATCTACCGTCAATGTCTCCCACTCAGAGGATGAGATCCATGTCACCCCAGACAAGGAGGACCCCTCCCTCTCTGACTTGCAGAAACTGGCAGAGAAAATCAGGCAGATCCCCATCAAGGGTCTTAAGGATGTCAAACGAGTGTTAATCCGCAAGAAATTCGTTGATGCTCTCAACAAGGATGAGTATCAGATTGTTTCTGAAGGATCAAACTTCATGTCCCTCCTCCGTATTCCGGGGGTGGATCCTCAGAGAACGTACAGTAATCACATACATGAGATTGCAGATACTCTAGGTATC
>JAEOUB010000295.1 GCA_016839545.1 Candidatus Kariarchaeota archaeon
CAGATACATCTACAGTGCCCCTCGGACCTACAGTGAACTGATGGAATTCACACAACTCAAACCGGGATCGCTGTATCATCACCTTAGAGTCCTTGATAGCCTGATTGTAAAACAGGACCACGGGCTGTATTCCATCACGGATGAAGGCAGAAAACTGGTTGAGACACTCGAATTAACAGATACCACCAGGCCAAAGGTCATTGCAGATGGCGATGGGCCACGTATCGAAATTGTTGAGCAGATAGATCAGATCCTGTGGCTGGGTCTTCCCAACGTTGTGATTATCGCAACTCTCATCGGTGTTTCACTCTTTCTGGGATTGCAGGATATAGTTATTGCAGGAAGTGCTATTTACTCGGTTGATGGACTTGCACTGCTGTTTGATCTGGTGGCAATTGTGCTGGGGTGGTTTGCCCTCTACATTATTGAGAGACTGGTATTTTCAACGCAGACATATCATGCAGCATTGTATGCCCTTGTTATCAGGGTCATGATGATGCTGCCTGCTGGGATTGTCGGAATTGTGGTCACCCTGATCTATTACTCGGGTGGGCGAATTTCTGAGCTGGGCTTCTCAGTACTCTTTGCCATTACAGTGGGTCTAGGGTATATTTTGGCTGTCAATGGTATCGAGTATCTGCGGGGGATAGACAGGAAAACTGCGGTCAATGTTGCCATGGTTCCCAGTGGTATTGATTTGCTGATTGGAATAGTTATTTTGATTGCATAATCTCGTTGTATTGGAGATTTATGGGAAATACGCACGATATCGTACTTTTCTTAGTGCAGCCAGTGCCTCTCTCTGACCTTTCTGCAGTTCAAAGGCTTTAGAGGAATAGTAGGGTTCGGATTCAGGTTCCGATGGAGTCAATTTGTCTCTGATCCAGGAGACAAGTGAGAAAAGAGAGAGGGAAGGTCGGGATTCAAAAGTATTGGAGGAGTCAGTTGCTGTTGCCATAATAGTTCACCAGTGGGGTGTTTCCCACATACTAACTTCGCATTTTTAGTATAAGTATAACCTGTGCAAGAATTGTAAGCAGTGTTCAAAGATGGGACAAAACCGTGTGGAAACTTCGTCTAGATCAGTTTCTCCATGAAGACCCAGGCATCGTAAAACTGGCCGAGATCAGCGTATTTTGACTCCTCGTCAGGCTTGTTGCCACCTACCGTGATCTGTACCTGGGTTCGACCTGCATCTTTGACTGATTTCAGACCTGCTTTGAGTAATGTCATACGCATTGCCTCGGTATCATCTCCCAGCAGGAGGAAAGAACCGGTGAGTACTGCCCTGTTGCCACCACGAGAGTAGAACAGATGACGTCCCACAATCTCATCTCCTGACTTGATTACCTTGTGAGATACTACATCATAGTCATCTGCAAGGGTTTCCATCGATGATCTCAGACCTCGAAGTGTGTCCTCATCATTGATGTTGTATGCCTTCTGAAAGGCAGAGGTCAGTGCATCGAGGTCAGCAGGATCAAAGTCGGTGACCTCAGAAACGCCTTCAAAATAGTCATCAGTCAATTCCTGTGGATTAACTGTCATTGCACGGATGATCACACTGCTCTGCTGGTATCCTTCGGATAGAGCATAGTCAAGTGTGTATCCCCAGTCTCTGCCTGCACGTACTATCACTTTCTCCACTCCCCGTGATTTGAGCACACCAATGGCATGATTGTAGAGTTGATCGCGTGCTGCCTCATGACCCTCCGACACGAAAGGAAATTCAAGCCGGGCTGAGAGTGGTTCTCCCTCTTTTCTCTCCTGGATTCCACCGGTGCAGAAGCCTACCATGGTATCACCATCAAAGGCATAGAATTTGGTCGAGGGATCAAAGCCCTCCTTTGAATATGCTATTCTCAGCTGCTTGGCAGGTGTCTGAGCACCGACTAGATAATTGGCATAGACTGATTTTCCAATGCGTTCCTGGTCATCAAGAAAGGATTCTTGATACGTCCTGATTTCATACGACATAAGGTGGTGGAGACTGTGAGCTTTTTAAGGACTCGCCATTCTTTTTTGAACCTGACTGCAGTTCTATTGGATAGAATTCAGGAGCTGTAGATACGTATAAATTGCCCCTGCTCACCGATTTTGAGAAATTCAGACACCAATCCGTCAGATTTTGCAATCGCAAGAAGAGATG
>JAEOUB010000296.1 GCA_016839545.1 Candidatus Kariarchaeota archaeon
CCCAGTCGTTCTCCGGCATTGTCTTCAATGGGAATACCCTTGAGCTTATTCATCCTCATCTCAGGAAAATCCATAGGCGTGGTATGCCTGTCAACTACTTAATTTTTCCTCTCAACAAGCATACCCCTCCATCTTTGAATTCTCAGTGGTCTTGATTGAACTTTCTCAAAATCCAAAGATTTGGAACAACAGTTATCTGTGTGATTGGTGACATACCTCCATGGACGATGTGCAGCGCGTCATGCAAAAACTGGGGACGGCGAACAAGCTGATGGAGGATCTTATTGATCTGGCAATGTCTGATGCTCAGATATCAGACGAGGAGAAACAAATGCTCTTCTCTATCAACGACAATCTGGCTCTGTATGCGAAATCTATCATTGAGACCGTGTCTGATGGAAAGGTGGATGACGACGAAAAGAATCTGTTGAAAGAACTCGAGCAGAAAATAATTACAGAGGCAAATATCATTGCAAACGATGACTCTTCAATTTCTGAAGACGAGAAAACTTTGCTGAATCAGTTGGTTTCAACTCTTGAGAGCATCTGATCTATGAAGCAACTAAGATTGGGGAATGGTCAACTCCTTACTATCAGAGAGGCGGAGGTACCTGATGCCCAAACAGTCCTCGATTTCATTGTGTATATTGCAAGGGAATCTGACAATGTGACCTTTGGTCCTGGTGAGTTTTCCATGACAGTGGAGGAGGAGGAACGCTATTTTGAGCGGATACAATCGCTTCCAAGAAATATCATCATCCTTGGGTTCATTGACGATGAACAGGTGGCAATGGCTGATATTACCTCTCGCCCCCGTCCGAGACTGAAACATTTGGGTGAATTGGGGATATCTGTCAGAAAGGATTTCTGGAGGATGGGTATTGGACAGGAGATGATGCAGTATCTCATTGAGTGGGCGAGAGATGTAGGACTGCGTAAAATCAACCTCGAGGTTCGATCTGACCATCAGGGGGGTATAGCTCTCTACAGGAAGATGGGATTTGTGGATGAAGGCATGGGGACCAGGACTATGTTCATCAAAGGACAGTTTGTTGATACTTTGAGAATGGGCTTGCAAATTGATTAATCAATTTTAATACTTGAAAAGTAAAGAATTTCCCACTTGTACTTACCATCCTAACAAGTTTTTTAATCCTACTCAGGTATCGATTGTATCTCGTAGGAGATGAATACTATGAAAATATTAAAATCTACATTGTTGGTCGCTCTGCTGGCACTTTCTGTTGTCGGTACTGCGTCTGCTGTTACCATCACATCTGTCGATGACTTAAATGTCGAGGGTATGGTTATTGGTGTACAAACAGGGACTACCTCTGATCTATATGCCCAGGACGAACTTGATCTTGCAACTATAAACGGTTATGACACCATTCTGCTTGCTGAACAAGCACTTGAAGCCGGAGATGTCAATGTCATTCTCGGTGACAAACCTGTTTTGGATCTCTATGCATCAGACAAAGAAGAATGGTCTGTGCTGACCACATTCAGTGAGGAGCTATTTGGCCTCGGTGTCGCTGAGGAACAACCTGATCTTCTCAATGCACTCAATGCAGCACTTGACGAAATATTCAATGATAACACTGCAACTGGATATGATGCAATCTATGCCGAATGGTTTGATGACACTCCTGCCGTCTATGATGATGGTGATGGAACTTATGCCTATCCTGCTGTTGGTGATCTTGCTGCTGATGGATTAATGAAGGCAATTATTGATGCTGGAACAATCAAGTTCGGTACAGATCCCACCTATCCTCCATTTGAGGAGAAGTTGACTGATGGTACCTACGAAGGTTTTGACATTGATATGATGGACGAAATTGCTGCACGACTCAGTGCCGAATATGCAACCACCATCACAGTCACCATTGTCGACTCTGATTGGGATCCAATAATTCCTAATCTGCAGGCTGGAGAGTTTGATGTCATCCTCTCTGCTATGACCAAGACTGCTGAAAGAGATCAGCAGATCGACTTCACCCGTGCTTATTACGGTTCCATCCAGGCAGTCCTCGGACCCGCCGACGGAGAGGTAGATCTGGGAGGAAGTGGTCTGCTACCCGCACCCATGTTCACCTTCTTGCTCGGTTTTGTTGCCATTGGCATCGTCATCCGCAAAAAGCAGAATTAATTCAATCTCTATTAACTAACCAAATTCTTGCAATCTAAAGCTGAAAACTATCACACATCAGGATAAAAGGTTAAGAGCATAATACGTAGACAATGTTTGGATGGATACACAGATCAGACCCGGGCGTTTAAACAATTCAAAAGTGTTCTATATGGCACTCTTGGTGCTCTTAATCCTGATTTTTACAGATTACTCGGCTATGGCTCAGTTTGGAGATGATAATTACTGGATACCTCCTTCTGATGAAGTAAATGATGAGATTACGGGCATAATTATGCGTGATCTGACTGATATCTATCTCACCGGTTCCACGGGTACAATCTATAAATCCACAAACATGACTAATGATTACTCAGCGATACTGAGTGTCTCTGAAAGTCTCAATGGCCTAGATTTTGATGGAGACACAATTATGGCTATTGGAGACAATGGTTTTGCAACTATCACATTTGATGCTGTGTCCTGGACAGCCATCAATTTCGGTTTCACCGTCACAGAAAACCTGCAAGCTGTTGAAATTCAGGACAATCATATCTGGATTGTGGGTGATGGTGGTATTATCCTCCATTCCAACGATACCGGTACCAGCTGGAGTACACAGGCCGCACCACAGGTCCGTGATTTCAACGATCTTGATTTTGCATCTAACACAACTGGCTGGATAGTGGGAGATGGTGGAACTATCTTGAGAACGGAGGATGGTGGAGCTACTTGGTTTACCACAACATCTGGGACAACTGTCAACCTAAATGCAATTGATGTGGAGACATCATCATCTGATCGTATATGGGTCGTGGGTGATGGCGGTCTGTTTATGATCTCCTTTGGTACCTCCTTCGGAGAGGTCTTCTCACCGTTTGAAACAGGCACAACTTCAGATCTACTCGATGTCTACTCTCCACGGTTCAATATTGTCTGGGTAGTAGGTGCAGACAGTACCATACTGGGATACAGAGGTAATGAGTTCAAGAATACACAGGTCCTTTTTGATGAAGAGCCATCTGTTGTCTTCCTCGCAGTGTATGCAATAAACAATGATGCACTCGCAGCGGGTTCATCCATATACTTCAATCGTGAAGGTCTCATTCCAGAGTTTACCACGGATAAGGACTGGAATGATATCTGGTTTTTCACCACTGAGGTAGTGCCGCTGCTTCTTGGTGGTCTCTGGGCCGCAGTGCAGGTGATTGTCTTTTCTCTCTTCATTGGATTCTTCATCGGATTGATCATGGCTACCTTTCGGACAATCAATAACCGACCTCTGAATTTCATCTCCACTGCATATTCAGACCTGTTTCGGAATACTCCTCTCCTGGTTCAGTTATTCTTTATCGCCTTCGGTCTTCCCGAGCTAGGATGGAACCCACCCATCTTTTTGGATGCCATCATTGCTCTCTCACTCAACACTGGTGCCTACCAGTCTGAGATTATCCGGTCGGGTATCCAGGCAATTCCCAAGGGTCAAATGGAGGCAGCTCGTTCACTGGGAATGACCAATGTCCAGGCGATGCGAAATATTATCTTGCCACAGGCTGTCAGGATTACAATCCCACCACTCTCAAACGAGGCTGTTATCATGTTCCTGAATACCGCTCAGCTATCAGTCATTGCCTATGAGGAGATCACACGTGTGGGTCAGCTAGTGGCGACTACCACCTTCTTGTGGTCCCGTACCTTTGTCTATGTTGCAATGACCTATTTCGTGATCACTTATTCTATCACTCAGTTGCTTCGTCGTACTGAGAAAAAGCTCAAGATCCCTGGACTTGGAGGTGGCGAACTATGAGTCGTGGTGGAAAAGTTCTCCTTACAGTGGAGAATCTCCACAAGCACTTTGATGATGTGCTGGCAGTTAATGGTGTTGATTTCGAAGTTCATGAGAACGAGGTTGTCGTCATTGTTGGAGCTTCAGGCTCTGGAAAATCAACTGTGCTTCGCTGTATCAACAGGCTAGAAGAGCCAACCGATGGCAAGATCTTCTTTAACGGTCATGACATAGTCCACGATGATGTGGATATCAACCAGATCCGATCTGAAATCGGGTTTGTCTTTCAGAGCTTTGAGCTCTTTCCCCATCTGACGGTGCTGCGTAATGTTTCATTGGCATTGGAACTTGTCCGTGATCTCAATCCAGAAAAGGCAGAGGAAGCGGCAAAAGAAGTTCTGTCTGATCTGGATCTTGATGACAAGTTTGATGCATATCCC
>JAEOUB010000297.1 GCA_016839545.1 Candidatus Kariarchaeota archaeon
AGCTCCAGTTCCGTTCTCACATGATTCAGGATATTCACTGTGTTGCACCTCCGTTGACACTATGCATGAATATCTTCTCAAGGTTCATACTCTCCCGGGTGAAGGAATGCAGGAGCACGTCAGGGTGCTGTAGCAATGCCATCAGAAACTGAGGTGAGTTCTGTGGTTCACTGGTCTGGACAACAAATCGTTCATCACTGATTACCTCCACATCTGTAATACCTTCCAGTGACTCGAGCAGGGAGAGACTCAGTCCGTCTCCGCTGATCTGATAAGCATTGGGTGTGGGTATCAACTGTCCAATCTGTGCCAGTGTGCCATTTGCGACCACTTTTCCTCTGTTGAGAATGACCAGTTCATCTGCAATCTTCTCCACCTCACCGATGACGTGACTGCTGAAGAAGAAGGTCTTGTCCTCCTCGTTGACCAGCCGGTCTACCAGTCTCAGAAAATCAGTACGTGCCATGGGATCCAGGCCTGATGTTGGCTCATCTGCGATGATCAGCTCAGGGTCTGAGATCAGGGCATTGGCAATTTTGATCTTGGTCTTCTGTCCCTTGCTCAGGGTCTTGGTGTTTCTCCCCACAAATTCTCTGATACCAACCTGATTGACTATACGGTTCAGCTGTTCTCTGAGCTGTTGTCCCTGGTGACCATAGTACCTGGCCGTGTGGCGTATCAACTTCAATCCGCTGATTCTAGGTAAATCTGCATCAGGAATGATTGACAGTCGCGACTTGAGGGCTGCATTATGGGTGACATCCTCATCAAAGATACGTACTGTTCCCCTGTCCTGTTTGAGGAACTGGAGCAGTATTCCTATAGTTGTGGATTTTCCCGCCCCATTGGGACCGAGAAATCCAAAGATGGTATTTCTCTTTACTTTGAAGCTGATATCATCAAGTGCATGGACACTTCCATAGCTCTTGGATACATTCTCAACTTCTATGGCAGGCATTTACGCCACCTCAACCGGGTCCAGCCAGCTCTCCTCAGCTGATATCCGGGGGGATACCAGGAAGTAGAGTACGGGTCCTATCGTTCCCACGAATGCGATGATAAGGAGCCATGCAAGCCTGTTGGGCATGTCTTCGGGTTGTCTCATCCAGTCTCGTGCTGCGAACAGCAACAGGGCGATCTGGAGGATTGCAACAATGATGATTATGATTAGTAATTCACTTGTGAGTTCCATTTGTCCTCAATATCTTATGGAAGGGGGATTAAAAGAACAATTTCGTCTAATTTTTTGAAAACACCTTCTCTAAAGCTTTAGACGATGAATCTAAAAGTTTAGACCTTGCCATTTACCAGATTGATCCTGTCTGATACCTGCTCAGATCAAGGTTAAACAGTGACAGACCTATCAATGAACTAAATAACTCTCATTCCTACGTAGTGGGTAGACAGATGACCACGATAACTATCCCTGCACGTGTCCGTTCCATTATGCAGCAGCTGCTGGACAGTGGACACCAGGCATACATCGTGGGAGGCTGTGTCCGTGACGAGATCATGCAACGGCCGGTGACTGACTATGATATCACTACATCAGCCACACCAGAGCAGATCAAAGAGGTATTCTCACAGTACAAGCAGATGAACTTTGGCGAGAAGCATGGAACCATTGCAATTCATGATCAGGGTCAGACGTATGAGATCACAACCTACCGGATAGAGGAGGGCTACTCAGATGGAAGGCGACCTGACCGTGTGACCTTTGTTGACAGGATCGAACTGGATCTGGCTCGACGTGATTTCACTATCAATGCAATGGCCGCTGATGTTGAAGGCGCGCTCATCGATCCCTATGGTGGAATTGATGATATCTCAAAGAAATTGATACGCGCAGTAGGCGATCCTGTTGCCAGATTCACCGAGGATTCACTCCGCATACTCCGCGCATATCGTTTCTCCCTGCGTTTTGACTTCTCTCTTGATGAATCCACGGCACGTGCCATTCTCCAGACCAACCATCTGCTGATAGAGCACGCCATTACCGGGGAGAGAATAGGAACGGAATTCAACGAGATACTGCGATACGGTGGTACAGGCATAGCTTCAATGCACAGTCTTGAAACCCTGCAGACCCTGTTTCCATTTCTTCACCTGGAACCTGATCGGATTTTACCTCGATACCAGGTACTACCCACTACCTCACCTGATGTCAACCTGGCCATCCTTGTCAAAGATAGCTATGATGCCCATATTGCCCATGCCACTGAGGATCTCCATCCCAACAAAATCTCCAGAAAATTCCTGTCTCAGTTATTTGAGGTAGTCAAAGGCTGGGGCAATTACCGGATGACAAAAATCAAGGCACTCCTGGATCATGGCACTCCTCCAGCTGTTCTCTTGGAGACAGATGGTTCTGCAGAGCTGCTACGATGGATTGATCGAATGTTCTCCGCCTATGAGAGTAAACACGAATTTGTGTACACTTCAGAACGGGATGATCTCATTGCATTCTCCTCAGCAATGTTAGAATCGGATACAAGGAATTTACAGTCGCGCATCGATGCAGCTTCTATGATCCTGGCTCATCCACTGCCTGTCAGTGGTCCTGATGCCAAGGTACTTGGGTTCGACGGCCCTCATATCAGAGATATTCTGCATCTTTGGACACATGCGGCATGGTATCGGGGCTATACTGAACCGGAACAGTTTATCTTCATGATTACCAATCATTGGAAGAACCCTGAGCTTGATCTTGAAGTTCTAAGGTCTGAGATTTCAGATGGTTCACCGAAGCAAACCGATGAGGAGAATGCCTATCTGCAAAGTTTGATCGATGCATTTTCCACAGTTTCGACACACCAGCCTGATACCTGACATAGCTCCCAAAGCTCAGCAGTCAAATTATAAACCAACAGAACTTCACCTGAATTGGATGAGAAACATAAGGCTCAAAATTGCCCTCTTGGGAGATGCCGGGGTGGGTAAAACCTCCCTACGTCGCTCTTTTATGGGTCAGAGCTTTGCCACCCAGCATCTGATGACCATAGGTGCAGATTTTTCCACCGCACAATTTGAGCTGGAAGGTGACAGTATCACCTACCAGATCTGGGATATCGCAGGAGATCAGAGCCTATCCCGTATTCGCACCCAATTTTACAATGGCATCAAAGGTGCACTGTGTGTGTTCGATATCAATCGACAGGACAGTTATCTCAATATTCCAACATGGATCAATGAGATGTGGCAGCACAATGGCCAGGGAGAGATCCCACTTGTTTTACTGGGAAACAAATCAGATCTGCGTTCAGAAGGAAGCGTCTCTTTGGAAAGTGCCGAGGAATATGCCCGGCAGATACAGGATTCGATGAAAAAACGGTACAAGATTACTTACCTGGATACCTCTGCCAAGAATGGCTTCAATGTCCAGGAGGCATTTGAGGCACTGGCACACCAGATATTATTGACCATCGATTGAGCCTTCAGCTAGTTGTTTCACACTCTGATAGATAAGAGGTAGCTGGGTGATGGCATAGATCACATGGGAGAGATAATGTCCGGTTGACTGCTCTGGCACAAATGGTAGGAAATCAAATGGAAAAACACTGAGTCCACCGCCAATGAGATGTATTAATCCATACACCAGCAATCCCAGCTGACCTGTCTTGCGATCTGCTCCTCTGATCAATATCGCAAGGATTACTACCATAGGCAGGACAATCATGATAGCAAAACTGTATTCACCTGGAAATTCCTGTAATTGGTGATAGCTCAGGCCGATCACACTGATAACTGCCCCAATTATCCACTGTCGGTCCACAGGAATTTTGTCGGTCACATAATTTTATGTCTTTCGGGGTACGAGAAATCGAAGTAGGTTTTCTTATAGATGACCTCAGCATGGTACTCATGACACTTACTGACAGCGAGTATTTCGCTCATCTGACACGTGCAATATTCAATACAGGGTTCTCCCGGGAGGTCATCTCTGCCAAGTGGGATGGTTTCACCGATGCCTTCTCGAATTTTGATATTTCCAAGGTAGCCAAGTACAACACTGGAGATATCATGGGACTTCTCGAACGCGATGATATCGTCCGCAATACCAAGAAAATCGAGGCCACAGTCTTCAATGCGGGAGTATTGCAGGACATCATCAAGGAATATGGTTCGATTCATGACTACATCCGCTCATTTGACGACATGGATTTTGATACACGTGTCAAGAATCTCAAGAAACCGTTCAAATTTGTGGGTCCCATGACTGCCAAGATATTTCTGTGGCTTTCAGGGGAGAAAGTTCCTGAACATCATTGAAAACCTCTTTGTAGTGAAAAGTAATTAGAACCTCTATGGCATCCTTTTCTCTTGTTAGCTGGAATATGGCTCTGGGTCAACCGTCTTTTCAGGCACCAGATTGGTGGGATGTCAACCACAATGTCAACCAGATACTGGATGAGATCGAGCGCTATCAGCCTGATTTCATCTGTCTGCAGGAGATGCCCAACGAGCAGCTACCGGAGTTGATCATGGACGAGTACGCCTATGCCAAACCGGCTCCCTCTCATTCCGGATTCTCCACAGTGTTTATTCACCGCTCCACTATTGCAGACTGTGATGTGAAATTGGATTCTCAATTCACCCTGACCAGCGCATCAGGAGCACTTCTCAGCCTCAATGATGAGCCATTGATCGTTTTCTCGCTGCATCTACCACCCTACAAGCAGAATGCACCCCTTCGCAAAGAGTATCTGATCCACCTCATGAGTCAATTGCCAGAGGCGCCACTTGTACTTGCAGGGGATATGAATATGAGAGAGGAAGAGACCCAGGGGACTGTGGACGCCGGGCTTACCGATGCTTATCTTCATCTTGAACCGGGGCCGGAGCATCGTTTTACATGGGATTCAAGAATTAACCACTTCTACAGTGAGGTCAATCCTTTCGTGGCTCGGTTTGATCGGATCCTGACACATCAACTCGAACCCACCTCTTTCCAGCTGATGGGGAATGATGTTCAGACGAATGAACACCATTTTCTCAGCGATCACTTTGGGATCTATGTCGAGATTGGTTGGAAGTCATAACTATTTTAGTCAGCCGAGATGAGGGGATGGTGTGAAACAGATTATTCTAGCCGTGGAGCTGGCACTAGATGAGCTGGATATGAGTCGTTTGGAGGCAACCGCAGAGCCGTATCTGTATCACAAGGACTCTCGTGAGCTGTATCTCAAACACATCCGTCATCTGGATTATCACCATCCCAACATTGTGATTTCCTATGACAAGACCCATGAGATTATCAATCTGAAGACGGGATCTCGAAAATCGTTCTATATCACGAATGAAGGTCTGGATAAGCCGGTAGGTGTTGCTGTGGGCGTAACAGATCACCTGGCTATGATAGCAATGGGTGACACCCAGCAGACCAAAATCCAGGTAGTGGATGTGAACCAGCCATTGAAGGTATTTTTGAATACAACCTATTTCAAGGACAACCAGCAGCTCTTTCCCATCCCCAAATTATTCTCAGGCAATCCCCAGAATGCACAACTGGTCTATTTTGATAACAGTACCCTGGATATCGACCTTCAGACCTTTGATGTCAGCCAACGACGACCCCCCACGTCATTGAAAGCAGTTTCAAAGTTACTCTCTCCCCATTTCACTCTTCTGGGTCCCTTTCTTCTGATCAGGATCACCCCGAAGATGAGCCGGGAGACACTGAAATCTCTGGAGTTACTTGTCCATCGGGCGATGGAAGGACCCTGGGTAGCCATTGATGATACAACCATCATCCACCGGGACCGAGCCCCCGCAACTATATTTGACGAAATATTGGATGAGAGAGAAAGGCAATACGCCCAGATCCGCGATATCCTAGCTAGCTAGTTGGGTTGTTTTCTCCCCCATGAATCGAGATAATTGCACATTTGTTCAATTAGATATGGCACACTTGTCCATTTTACTCTCAATTTTCTTGTGTCTTTATGACATTTGGAAATAAATGGTAATCATATGATCATATTAGGTTCTATACTACAAAATATTGTATATTTTACAACAATATTACATTTTTCATATCAGAAATCCGAACTAATAAACAATAAATGTATCAAAAATTGTGTATTAATTGAAATTTCGTAAATACAAAAAGAGACTTCTTGCACAATTGTCTCATGTCTTTTCTCATGTTACTATTACTAATATAGTATTTCTCATACACCATTTCTATGACTGAAACAACCGAAGCCAATTTCAAACCCGCTATCAACTATATGCAAATGATCCTCTCACTCTTTGGAATCGGCTTTCTTTTCGTTCTCTTCATCCTGGTATTTTCCGATTTCATCTACACCTAGGCACTCTAGTTCCAGATGTTCAAATGCCTAAAATTTTATATCTAGGTCGACTGTGTTCAATCCGTTATTCTGTATAGGGTCCATTGTATCTCCAATATTCGATGGTTTCAGTCATTGAAAGTGTCATATTATGCATACAGAAGAGCCTAGCAAAATATCTGTAAAGAATCTCCAATATTCCGAAATTATTTCGGATTATAAAATTAAATGCACAATTATTCAACACAAAGAAACACATGTTGCTATACTTTTTATATTTTTAGAGATACCTTAACTATCATTTAACCGAGGAATGAGGAAATGATACAAAAAAAGATACTTACAGCTGGACAATTGTTTATAATTTTAGCATTTGCCGGTGCACTTATTGGTCCGCCACCCGCAGGGGCTCAGACCACAGCCATCATTCCTGACCAGTCCTATGACGCCTCTATGCCATTTATTGCAGACAGCTCAGTCATCATTGATGGAGATATCCAGGATGATGAATATGGTCAGATCTACGAGAACGTACCTACCGGGATTACTGTAGCCTGGGAATACAACGATGACAATATGACCATCGGTCTCGAGGCAGCTGTCACCGGCTGGCTAGCAATTGGCTTTGGAACTGGGATGGAGGACTCCAATATCCTGATGGTAGGCGTAGCAGACAGTACTGTGTATTGCTATGATATCATTGGACTCGCCGGATTTGACCATGCTGATGATGTAGATGAAGGTGGAGTAGACAATATTGTCTCCTGTGCCGGAACAGAATCAGGCGGAACTACAACTGTTGAGCTGGTATTCAGCTTCACACCGGTTGATGCACTTGACCCAATTCCCGAAGTCGATACCATTGCTCCCTTTTTTGTGGGACTCAATGAAGACAGCGACGATAAGACAAGGATCCATGATGTCTATGACCATAATCTAGATCTCTATTACAAACCCTCCACGATCAATATGGAAACGGAGATGTTACTATCCGCTCCTGACCATGTTCACCAGATGGAGAACTTCAGTATCGAGGCGACTATCCAGGATTCTAACTCAGATCCAGTACCCGGTATCGAAATTTCGATCGGTTACAAGACCGTCTTCGGCAATTTCCTCATGACAGATGGGATCACTGATGCTCAGGGCAAACTCACAGTGGAGATTTTCTTCGAAAATGTTCTGGGGCCAATCACCCTGATTGCCATCTCCCAGGAGTTACTGACAGTGGTGGATAGCACCAACACAGCATATCTCAGTACAGAGGCAGAACTTGATATCACCGTGGACGGTGAGGTCGAGGAGGAAGAACCATCTTATGTGATAACATCTAGATGGGCACTCGTAGGAGGTTTCTGGCTCATTGGTATTATCATCTGGTCAACTTTTGGTTACAATTTCTATGTGATCATTCAAATCTTCAGACACCGGAATGACCCATTACCGGGAGAAGGTTCAACGGAGGTATCCTCATGAAAGACGATAAAAAACGTACATTCATCAAACTGACCTTGGCAGGCGCAGGCGCAGCAGCCCTGGGAACTGTCGCATACATGAACCGCGATAAGCTCAATCTGCTGGACCGTCAATACCTGGCACAAGCACAGACCAACTATTCAGATGTACCTGATGACCCCAACCGACATTGGGGTTTCATGATTGATCTGAGCAAGTGTGATGGTTGTGAGAACCTCGAACCCTTCGAAGGTGACCCAACTGGTGAGAAGCCTCGCTGTACGGCAGCCTGCAGACTCTCCCATCATTACATGTATGCTGATCCACCCCAGTACTGGATCAATGTGTATGAGTTGAAGGAGAACCCTATCGGAAGTCCGTTCTTCTTCCCCAAACCCTGTCAGAACTGTCAGGATGCACCTTGTCAGCGTGTTTGCCCCACAGGGGCAACCTTCTCCAGGCAAGATGGAACTGTACTCATTAATCACGATATCTGTATTGGTTGCCGTATCTGTATGGCTGCCTGTCCCTATGAGACCAGGTTCTTCTGGTACAACGATCCTGCAGAGGATAATGCAACAGTGCCTGAGGATATGGTCTACTCGCCTGAGTTCCCCGTACCTCACACCCATGGTACAGTCATCAAGTGTGATCTCTGTATTCACAAGGTCTACAAAGGTCAGCTGCCCCACTGTGTGACAGCCTGTCCACAAGGTGCCATCTATTTTGGTGATATCAATGAGGATGCAATGGCCAATGGTAGGGAGATCGTGCCTCTCAAGCAATCTCTAGATCAGTTTGGTGGTTACCGGTACAAGGAGGAAGAGGGAACAGAAACTTCCTGTTTCTATCTACCACCTCATCTTGAGGCAGCATCTGGCGATAGTTCAACTCTCCAAGTGCGAATCAGTGGACGTGGTGATACAAAAACCGTAAAAATTGAGGCATTTCATGACTCAGGAGACCCAATCAAGTACGGTGTTGTCCGTATTTTCAGAGAATCAGCATTTGGGAAAGCCTGTATTGCTGAGGGTGCAACAGACATCCATGGTGAATTTGTCACAGATCTCAATCTCCTCAATACAGACAGTATCGAGGTTATATTGCAGGAGTCACAGACTTCTGTAGGTAAGAAGGTGGTACAATATGTCAAATAAATTACAACAAATTGAGGACACCATTGTCCATCCGATCACCTCCACGACAAGGAACTTCTACTTCCTTGTTCTGGGATTGCTTATTCCCATTGGAATTGGTCTCTATGGCTGGATTGTCCAGCTACGAGATGGCCTCGGTGTGACCGGTCTGAGCCATAGAATATTTTGGGGTATCTATATCTCCAATTTCATCTTCTTCATCGGTATCTCCTATTCTGGAACCCTGATCTCTGCAGTCTTGCGACTGACCAACTCAGGCTGGAGGACTCCTCTGACCCGAATGGCTGAAGCAATTACTGTCATTGGTATTGCTGTAGGTTTCTCTATGATCCTCATCGATATGGGGCGCCCCGATCGGGTATTCCTGGTACCAGTTGCCTCCAGATTGCAGTCACCTCTGTTCTGGGACATGCTCAGTGTATCTACCTATCTGATGGGTTCACTGATCTACTTCCTGCTTCCTATGATCCCTGATATGGCGATTATGCGTGACCGCTATGCAAACGTGGGAGGACTTCGCTACCGCATCTATCGTTTCCTGTCGATGGGCTGGAAAGGTACCGAGACCCAGAAACATTACATGGAGCGAGGCATCTCTATCATGTCACTCATTCTCATTCCGATTGCCGTGATGTGTCACACCGTGATTGCCTTCATCTTTGCAATGACATGGAGGGTGGGGTGGCACTCCACCATTTTCGGTCCCTACTTTGTGGTGGCAGCTATCTTCTCAGGAACTGCCGCTATAATCGTGGCGATGGCTGTGATCCGCTGGGTCTATGGCTTCCAGGAGTATATCACAGTGAAGCATTTCAAGAATCTGGGAATGATTCTCTTTGTCTTACTGGCACTGTATTTCTACTTCACAGTAACTGAGTACTTCACCACAGCCTACCGGGCAGCGGTTCCAGACATGGAGTTGATGACGGCACTTCTCTTCGAGAGTTATGCAGTCTACTTCTGGACCTTTATGATCTTTGGAATGATCATTCCCGGCCTGATGATCATGTGGGTCGGTTTCCGCTATGATGATGAGAGAGCAGTGAATATGCTGTTTGTTGCTTCCCTACTCGTTGTTATTGGTATGTGGATCAAGCGGTACATCATCATAGTACCCGCTCTGGCTCGACCTTTCGTCGAGCAAGAATGGACCCTCTATAACCCCTCTTGGGTTGAGGTCTGGATCACTCTGGCAGGTTTTGCAGGATTTATCCTAATCTTTGCCCTAATTGTCAAGTTCTTCCCAATTCTCTCCATCTGGGAGCTGCAGGAAGAGGAAGAACATCGCATCGAGGCTGAGAAAAACCTGTACAACAAGTACAAGGAGAAGTACAACACCATAGAGCCTGCCAAACCTCTAGATCCAGACACCTAGTCAATTCATTGAATCAACCTAACAGTCTAGAAGATTATCACGGTTTGAACATCCAATCTATTCCACTTTCAATCATTTTTTGGTATCGAATTAATTATCAAGAATCACTCAGGACTAGTCAAATATTCCAAATCATCACCTATCGAGATATTTGTGGAAAAAGATGACAAGTGGCTTGCCACAACAGATATATATTTTATAGTATTTCGATATTATGAAATCATATGTTACCAGGACCCACCGAGATCCTCTTCATTGTCGGTGCCTTCATGCTCTTGTTTGGACCAAATAAGCTCCCAGAAATTGCCAGCGCCTTGGGAGAGGTGACCAAAAAATTCAGAGAAGGAGCATCGACAACAAAGACTGTCCTGACAGATAAGATCGATCAGATTGACACGGTTAGAAAAATGACGGATGACGATATTATCCTCAACTATGCCAATAAGCTGGGTATACCCACCTCTGGCAAATCTGTCTCTGACCTTGCTCAGGAAATCCTCAACCTAGAGAGCTAATCACATGCAGGAAGCACAGCTGGCACTCTCATCGGGCAATCTGTCTCTAAGTTCAGATGATATGCTCAACATTGGAAAGGAGTTATTTGTCCGTGTGCGTCGTGTCTTTTTCCTGATCACAGCAATAACCTTTGGTGTTGCATTTCTCCCTGCCAGTGTCCTTGATAGCAGCTATGCAGTCCATGGGTATATCCCATCTATCTATCTCTTCCTGTCCACGGTTATTGACCACTCGGCATCGAGCATGCTGTTCAATCAGGAGGTCCAGATCATGGTCTCTTCCCCCCTATCAGTCATCACTGTCTGTATTGAGCTGGCTCTGATGATCTCATTTGTCCTCAATCTACCCATACTTGTCTACGAGTTCTATCAATTTCTAGAACCTGGACTGTATCCTCATGAGAAGAAAATGCTCAAAGAGGCTGTTGGGCTGGTCATCGTACTATTTGCCATCGGTGCATCAATTGCATATTTCGTGGTGGTACCGATCATGCTACGCATCCTGACCTCGACGACCATTCCACTGCTGGATTTTGGCTCTACACCTATGTTAGCTCTCTTTAGCCTGGAGTCCATATTCGACCTGGTATTCTGGACTGTCATCTGGACTGGACTTCTCTATACTCTTCCCGAGATTATTTACATTCTCGTACTTCTCGATCTTGTAGATGTCAAATACCTTGAGGAGCAGAAGAAGAATGTTTTTCTTGCCATACTGATCCTGGCTGCGATTATCACTCCCGATCCTACGCTTGTCAGTATGCTCATCCTGTCTATTCCCCTTATTCTGATATACCAGCTCATTATTCAGAGGGGATACACAAACCTGGGAGTGAAACGATACAAATTTGCTAAAGGTGTTAGTTATGGATCCTGAAATTTTCCGCTATGTTCAGCTGGGATGGGTAATTCTCCATCTCATTCTCCTCGTACCACTGTACCTGGCACGTTCTAGGATTACAGACAAAAGACTTGTCCTGAAGGTTGCCGGATACATCATTGCCCTGGGTTTAATCGGCTTTATAGTCCTGCAATTTCATGAATCACTACGATCGACTGAGATTGGTATAATCCTGGGTTTTCCCGCATTTGGATTGCTGGTATATATCGTCCCACCGTTGCTCAGAACACTTCAGGATATCCACATCCAGCAGCTTACCATGCATGAAGGTGCCACAAGCTCTGTTATCGAGGACAGTCTCTCCGCCTTCTCACGTACAGTCGAGACTCTGGGTCCTCTGGAATTTCGCACCTCGATTAAGCCCAATCGCTGGTACGAGTATAATTTTCACGTGCAGACCAATGGAGGTAATCGCAATCAACTGAGACGGGAACTGACACCCACAGGTGCCACATTCACCAATTTCAGACTCTTGATGCTACTGGCCTACTATGCATTAATCAGCCCAATTACCACCAACACCTTTGCACTGCCGATACCCTTTCTTAATTTTGCAATCGATGCAGAGTTGACATTCTTTGGTGTAATTCTTCTGAGTCTCTTCTATCTCAACTATCTTCGTGCCATTCAGACACAGTTTCAGGATGAATTCACAGAGATCCAGAATGCGGCAAAAGTCAATCTTGTCAAGAAACTGGCAAAGAAAAGAATCCCTACAGGTGATGATGATGACAGTGATGACTCAGGTAAGTCAACACTTGATATTGCCAAGGAGAAGGCCGCATCAATCAAGGATCTTAGACTGAAGGAGGAGATTAAGAGAAAACAAGAGGAACTCACCTCGCAGATTAACTCGATACTTGGTAAAGAGGAGTTGGAGAACAAGTATATGGATAATGAACTCTATCAGAAGCAGAAATTGATCAAGAGTGTCCAGAAAATCCTCAATTCCACACCTGTGGGTAAAGAAATTCTGATACAGGCAATCATGGATAAAGTTGAATCTGAAGATGAGGAGTTAGTTGAGTCCATAGTCATTGGTTTGATCTCCAATAACAAAGTCAAGGGTCGCTATGATATC
>JAEOUB010000030.1 GCA_016839545.1 Candidatus Kariarchaeota archaeon
AGATTATTCCTTCCTCGTCTACAAGTGGACCTGCAATGGTCTCACCCCTGGGATTGACAATCATGCTGCCGCCATTCTGCCAGAATCTCCTAGCTCTCATGTCCTCTTTGAAGGGAAATTCCTCATCGGATAAATGGTCGAAATCTGGGGCACGCAGAAGTCCTGAGGCACTGATGACAAAGGATCTGCCCTCCAGTGCGAGGAAGCGGGTGATATCCTTGGTCAGGCCATCACTTCCGGGCCAGACAGCCACATGGATCTGTTCCTCCTGCCTGTGAAGTGCTGCACGTGCAAGTGGCAGCCAGTTCTCCCAGCAGTTCAGACCCCCAATAACACCAAATTCAGTCTTCGTGGTCCTTAGTCCCTTACCATCTCCATCTGCCCACACCAGCCGTTCTTCAAAGGTGGGCTTGAGCTTGCGATGACGGTTGAGAAGTTCTCCAGTAGGTCCAACTGTGATCAACGTGGCAAAGGTGGACCCGGAATACGTCTCGAGAATTCCCCCCATGAGGTAGACACCAAGTTCTTTGGCGACTGTCTTCATCTCCCCAATAATCGGATCATCAAGGGTCAAACCCTGTTCCACATAGGTCTGGTAGGCTCTCTTCTGATCGGGATTGTTGAACTGAGCGCCACCGGTATCGCTGAGCCACTGTGGATAGCCCGGGATGAGTGTCTCTCCCCAGGTGATGAGCTGTGCTCCCTCGTTTGCAGCCCTGGTAATCCATTCCTTGAGCTTCTTCCATGTTTCTTCCTTCCTCAAAAAGATTGGAGCAATCTGAACAACGGCTACTTTGACCATAATGTCGGTTGGTGGCAAGTATTGATGAGCTTGTGGGTCGCAAAGAAAACTAATGAGATCAGAACAGGAGCGAAAGGCAGGTCAGTGCTCCCTCGCATTTCTCAAATTCGGATACCTCAAGGGTGATAACTTCCCTTCCTCTCTCAACAAGCAAATCCATTGTCTGGGGATAGCCCGCAGGGATCAGGATCACCCCATTGACAGTGAGTGAATTCGAGGCATACTCCTCTCCAAGGGGTACTAGGATCCTATCATATTTGTTCAGGACTGGATGGTTGGAGTACCTCTGGTCAACAAGGACTGTGAATTCATCCAATGGCGTCATGTAGCTCTTCAGGTGGACAATATCTGCATCAGCAATGGTCTTCACCGGCTGTCCAATCCACTGTGCCAGCTGATCAACACCACCCTGGTTGGTTCGCTGAGAAAGTCCTGACACTAAATGATCTGGAAAATGCATGACATCACCGCCTTCAAGATTACCAGAAGGATCCATATGCTTGATGGGGAAATACTCATTCAGTATCTCTGCAATAGTATCTCCCTCACCTTGTCGAGTGGTCTCTCCCATGTGAGTGATCATTGCTTTTCCATTCTGGATCACTGCAGTATCCTCCACAAAGCAGGAATCTGGATATGCCTCAAGTCCCTCAAGCTCAATGACGTCAAGCCCCATTTCTTTCAGAACATTGACGTATGCTTTGTGCTGTGAGGTTGCTCGTTCAGAATTGAGTTCTGATAACTGAGGATGATCGGAGACACATGACGAGTAATTGGGTGATAGCGATCGCACTATTGCTCGTTTGACCATCTCTTCCCTTTATGCCACAGACAACATAAGGACCACGGTACAAGTGAGTCCCGGATCATCCAAAATGCCCTTACCCCAAGAGTTGATTGAAATACGGGTATTGAGAATCCACAGACTATGAAGAGACAGGTGCTGCCCACTGATACAGGTCAGATCAGCTACTCGTTTCTTGCTGAAAAAGGTCCCATTCTCATATCTATTCACGGCTGGATGGAGAGTATGGATCATTACCTGCTCCTTGATGACCAATTACCCTCTACGCTAGCTCGCCTCTATTTTGACCTGCGAGGTCATGGTCAATCAATATACAAGGGAAATGACTTCAGTATTGATGCACATTGCTCAGATCTGATAATCCTTCTCAAGCACCTCAAGGTTGCTGATAGAAAGGTGATCCTAGTTGGTCATTCCATGGGTGGAATTATCGCCACGAAATTGACTCAATCAGATATCAATGTCGTGGGCCTGGTGTATCTCAATTCCACGATAAATTACCGATTTGTCAATCCCTTTGCAGATCTTATCAACCAGCTCATGCCTCGTGTAATCAATTCCCGGTATTTCCCTCTCATCGCTCGGCTTGCATTTGGTATCACCACGGACCAGAAGGCGGTAGATATCCATCAGGCATCACTTCTTGCAGCACAGCCGTATGCTGCAATTGGCAGTTATCGCAATACCATCCTCAACCAAAATCTGGCAGATATTCTCTCTTCTCTTCAGTATCCAGG
>JAEOUB010000031.1 GCA_016839545.1 Candidatus Kariarchaeota archaeon
TGTGGGTATGATAGACTCTGCCCTGAATGTTTACAGGGTCACAGGGAATCAGACTCATCTCAACTATGCTTTGAGAGCAATGCACTGGCTTGAAAATATAGCCTATGATGAGGAAATTAACTCTGTTGACGGGTTTATCCTACCCTGGTACGCTTCAGATGACCGACTTAATATCACATTCACCAGCTACTACAGGGGCAATACAGCTGCCATTAAGGTATTCCAAGATCTAGGACAGCTTTCCGGTAATTCAACCTATACCAGTTATGCTCATTTCCTGACCAATTGGCTGATTTCAGTCCAGCAGCAAAATGGGGGATGGTCTGACAATCCCATTTCTGAGAATGAAAATACTGGATTGGAGTCAGGAGTACCTGGTGTCCTGTTGGGGTTGATCGAGTCATCTCTTCAATCTACTGCTAAATCAGAAGCGATACAGAAGGGGTTTGAATGGCTCTCGACTCAACTTGTGTCGAACCGAACGCATTTCTTTTACAAATCTAACCCTGCAAGTCAAGCTGGATACTATTCCATTTTCGAGGGTTTGGCTGGAATTGCTAAAGTGATGCGTCTCTCAGTATCCGAACCTGAGGCATTAGACCGTATCTATACATGGATACTGGATGAGGTTCTGGTAGAATACACCATTGCTGGTGCAAGCCTCCTCGGTATGTTTACAGACACCTCCAACTCAGAGCGCACAGATCACAGTTTCACAAATGGTCTTGCTGGTGTGATAGGAGAGATCTTGAAGGGGAGAAATGAAGGCCTTTTCGAGGTTGAAATCGGTCTATTTGAGCTCTATATTGATACTATGAGCTTCTATCAAAAAGACAATGGATTATGGAGTAAGGAAGTCGACATGCGAATTCGTAACGTGGTAGCAACCATCAGACTGATCGTCATAGTTGTCGGTCTGTTGATTGTTATATCATACGTTAGAGAGCGTTCAAGACGTTAACCATAGATTTGACTTTGCAGTTTCGTCCGCTCCAACACCCAGTAGGTTTTGGTGTTTTGAACTCCATCTACTTTTCGAATCTTTTCGATTGATTGTTTGAGAATATCCTCGTTGGACGTGTGGAAGACACATATAATGTCAATATCACCAGCGGTTTCAAAAATCTGGTCAATCCCACCATCTACCTGTTCAATGATTCGTTGCCTGACTTCTGAAGGTGCAGAGGTTCCTCCAATGAATACATGAACAACAGCCCAGCTACCAAAAACCTGATTCTTGACTTGAATGGAAAATTTTTCGATCACACCGTTTTCTACAAGTTTGCTGATCCTCTTTCGGATGGCACCTTCACTATACCCAAGTTTTTCGGCGATAATCGTGTTCTTTTGGCGGGAGTTCTCCTGTAGCAGCCTAAGAATCTCCCTGTCTAAGTCGTCTATTGTGTAATCCACCATTTCTATGAACATGCGATTCTCATACTGTACATTAAAAAATTTTGCGAAGGACGTACCATTTTGGGTCAGATCAGATGATGGATTATTGTGCATTTCGCTGTTTTCGGGGTTTCTCCTCTTAATTCGTAGGTTGAGGGTATCTCCTCGCATATGTTGATCTATAGGTGTTGTACAACCCAGATCTTGCAATTTTAAGGTTATCATCTTCCATTTTGATGTTTTTAAGTAATCTCTTCTTCATGACAAGATTGCATTTGGCGGTACTAATAATGAGTCTTAGCATATCCTGTTTTTCTGAAATAGAGCTTGAAAACCTCCTCAAACAGTATAGTACCAAATGATATTGCAAATATCCCAACCCACATCAGTGGTTCTAGAGGGACTATTGAGAATGCTGATCCAATGGGGTTGCCCCATGATCCACCCGTAAGTGCATTCATCAGCTGGTCGCCGTGGACAAGCAGTAGTTGAAGTCCAATGGATCCAAGGACAGTGAAGAATAGTGGTTTGTTTCCAAAGATTGAGGAGTTGAGCACTGTATCGAAATGATGCCTGAGATTAAACGAGTTAAACAACTGGCTGATTGCCAGGGTGCAAAATGCTACAGTTGAAGCACGCAGTTGAGCTTCATCGCTGTCAAACCCTGCAAGGTAGTACATCAGCAAACTGGCAAATGTGATGTAAGCACCGATTCTGGCAATGTAGAAGATGTTATCTGAGTTAAGGAGTGAATTCTCTGGATCTTTAGGAGGTCGGTGCATTATATTCTCTTCATGTGGTTCGGCAGACATCGCAAGTGCAGGTAATCCATCTGTTATGAGGTTGATAAACAGGATCTGAACTGCAACCAATGGGATTGGCCAACCGATGATTATAGCAATGAAAACAACCATGATTTCCGCCAGGTTGGATGATAGCATGTACCGGATGAACCGTGCCATATTATCGAAAATAGCTCTTCCTTCTTCCACGGCACCCACGATTGTCGCAAAATTATCATCCTGCAATATCATATCGGCAGTCTCTTTGGTCACATCGGTTCCCTGGATACCCATTGAGATGCCAATATCTGCTCCTTTGATCGCAGGGGCATCATTGACACCATCCCCAGTCATTGCAACAATCTCTCCATTTGACTTGTGGGCCTGCATGATCCTTAGTTTGTGAGAGGGGGAGATCCTGGCGAAAATCGAGACATCTTTGACTCGCTCTCTGAATTCCTCATCACCGAGTTCATCGATTTCTTTGCCGGTCATTACTCCATTCTCTGATATCTTCATTCCAATGTCCTTCCCGATTGCAGTGGCAGTTACCTTGTGATCACCCGTTGCCATCACCACTCGAATTCCAGCTGTGTAACAGTCAGCAATTGCTTCCTTTACTCCCTCCTTTGCAGGGTCAATCATGCCCATGAACCCAAGGAATACCATCTCACTTTCCAATTCTTCAAGATCATCTCCCTCCTTGGCATCAGCGTATGCAAAGGCGAGTACACGGAGTGCTCGTTGAGCCATTCTCTCCATTTTGATCAGGGTTTCATCTTTGTAATCCTGGGTAAATTCTTCAATTCCATTTCCCCGGTCAATTTTACTGCAGAGGTCAATAATGACATCTGGAGCTCCTTTCATGTATGCTCGTACTCCATCAGTCTGGACCAGGACATTCATCCTTTTTCTTCCGGAATCAAATGGGATCTCGTCCAATCGGGTAGTAGACTCCTGTATATTGATGTGATCCACTCCCTTGGTTACAGCATCATTGAGCATTGCCTGTTCTGTTGGGTCTCCAAAGCCATTTTCTCCAACCTTGGAATCATTACAAAGGATAGCCGCCTCATACAATCTATCTAGTCGATCAGATCTATGTTCTTCAAAGGAGTCCTGCTCACCAATGATTGCATTTCCATCAGGGGTGAAATAAATGGTCTCAACCACAGTCTGCTGGTTTCTGGTCAAGGTCCCGGTTTTATCTGATGTGATTACTGTCGTGCTTCCCAGCGATTCAACCACGGGCAATTTCTTGACAATCGCATTTTGACGTGCCATAGTCTGAACTCCCAATGCCAGCACAAGAGTGATAATAATGGGAAGACCTTCTGGAATTGCAGCAACCGCCAGAGATACGCCAATCTTTACCATCTCAAGCAGATCTTCTCCTCCAATGAACGTACCAAATACAATGATCACTGCACTCAGTACCAGTATTCCATAGCCAAGATTGCGACCGAATTCTTCAATTTTGAGTTGAAATGGGGTTTTTCCCTCTTCAAGTGATTGTACTGTCTCTGCAATCTGACCCATTTCAGTCTGCATTCCTGTTGAGACAATGACCCCGGTCGCTTTACCGAAAGTCGCAAATGACCCCATGTAGACCATGTTTTTTCTATCTGCAAGTGGCGTATTTTCATTGAGAACCAATGTTGGGTCTTTGGAGATGTCAGTACTCTCTCCTGTCAACTGTGCCTCCTGTATTCTGATGCCTGTATTTTCAATGAGTCTGGCATCGCCCGGAATCCGGTCTCCCTGTTCTAGCAGGATGATGTCTCCTGGGACCAGCTCTCTAGATTCCATCGCCTCAGTTGATCCACTTCTCACAACACGGCAGGCAAATGTGGTCATCTCTTTGAGTGCTTCAATCGCCTTATCAGCCTTCCATTCCTGGTAGACACCAAATACCGAGTTCAAAATCAAGATAATAACAATAAGAATGGCTTCGGTGATTGCACCTTCAATAGCTGAGATAATTGCTGCAAAGATCAGGATCCAGATGATGATGTCGCGGAACTGGTCAATAAAGATGTCCAGCAGTGTGGTTTTCTCACCTTCTTCTAGTTCATTGTATCCGAATTCTCTCCTTCGTTTCTCAACTTCATCTTGTGACAGACCTTGTGGTGAGGTCTGAAATTCTTCTAAAGTTTCCTCGACAGTTTTGGCGTGAAACGTCCCGACCATCGTATACACCAAGGTGATGTTGTTAATATAAAATTGGATTGCCTAACCTAACAAAAATCTCTCAATCGATTGTAGTGAAAATTCCATCATCGGATTGAAGCTTTGTTGTCCTATTTGCGGGTAACCCCAGCTATACGCAATTCTGTTATTTCCGGTATTTCCTTGAATTCTGGGCAGGAGGCTGTCTTTTGGCGGGATCTATTCTCTTCTCTTTCACTCGTAGTGTTCGCAATCGGGGTACTTTGGTTCCCAGTTTGGCATCAATATTTGCCAAATTACCAAATTCCTTGGGTGAGGCGATGATCCATGAGGTTCCTTTGCGGAATGCCCTACCGGTTCTTCCAGCTCTGTGGACATACATGTTGAAATCACCAGGGACATCATAGCTTATGATATGAGATACATCCATAATATCCAACCCTCTGGCTGCAACATCAGATGCCACAAGACAAAGCACTTCATCAGAGATAAAGTTGGCAATTGCATGATTGCGTTGTCTTTGTGTCAATCCCGCATGAATTTCCTCCACGTCAAGACCATCTCGACGAAGATTTCTAGCAGTGATTCTTGCCTCATGTTTGGATTGTGTGAAGATGATGACTTTCTCAATTTCTTCTTTATGAAGAAGTTCGAGCAGGACATCATATTTCTCATCTTCCTGTGCTTCAAAAATGCCATGAGTTATTGTCTCAGGAGGGGTTGATCTCCCGACATCAACGAGCTTCCCCCGTTTTTGCAATGCCATTGCCAATCCTTCAACCTCTTTGGGTAATGATGCTCCAAATAACATGGTCTGTCTGGCATTCTTGTGGGGTATGTAGTCCAGTATCTTGTTGACATCCCCTAGAAAACCCATGTCCAACAGAGTATCAACTTCATCAACGATCACGATCGATAGCTGGCTCAGATCCAGAATATCCTCCTCAAGAAAATTGAGGAGCCTACCTGGAGTTGCAATAACCACATCTATGAATTCGGCTGCCTCAATTGCTCGTTTCTGCTGTCCCTCTCTTGGTCCAGAGAAGACTGAGACAGTATTGAAGTCAGTATATCTACCTAGCTCTTTTACCACTTTTGCCATCTGCTTGACGAGTTCCCGGGTAGGTACCATGATCAGTACTGATGGATCATTATGAGGTATCTGGGCATTTAGCAACCAGTGAAGTGAGGGGAGTAGAAATGCAAAAGTCTTGCCTGATCCTGTTGGTGCCACCCCCAAAATATCGGCTTTTTCTAGAGCAGGTGGAATTGCCTCTCTCTGGATCGTTGTGGGTTCAACTATCTCATGATATTCCAATGCCTGGATAAGTCGATGATCAAGTTTAAAATCCTCAAATTTCACGTCATTCACTCGCTTGCACTACGATTAGTAGCTTACCCGCGGGTACTTGTTCATTGTTATTAACTTTGATATCCTGAACGATTCCTGTGATGGGAGAGGAGATCTGGTTCTCCATCTTCATGGCTGATATTACAAGCAAGACATCACCCTGTTGCACTTTATCGCCAACTTTGACTTTGATTGCTGATACTGTACCGGCCATAGGTGAGTCCACGTCTCCACTATCTTTACCTGATCCTGACAGTGCCTCGGAAATTGGATCAATCACCTTGACATCGATGGTATAGCCTTTGATCTCGACCCGGACTATACCCACATCTGGTAAAGCAATAATGACATCAATTAACTGCTCCTTGCCATTGACATCAACCATCATTCCATGAGGCAGCTGCTCTTTGACATGAATTTTGTAGTCACCAACAGTCATCTCACCATTTTCAACATCGACAGTGGCTTCCACATCATCAACGTAGGTCTTGTACTGCTTCATTTCTTCCACCCTCCCTGTGGCCAGCTGGAGGTTCGCCATTTGGATATCCCGGATTCTAGCTCTTGTATTATGGTGCGGGTTCCTGTTCCCGCTGCGATCCCTCTTGCTATGGCAAGAACTTCATCAGGAATGGGTTGATGATAATCATCCAGGTACTTGGTATGGTAATTATTATCAAGAAAATCAGGGTGATTGATCAGGTCTCTTATGTATGCAGCTGTGGTATGTACACCTGCAATCAGGTAATTGTTGAGTGCAGCTGACAATTTTCGAGTTGCTGCTTCACGGTTGTGGGCATGTACGATAAGTTTGGAAATCATGGGGTCGTAATAGGGGGTAATAATCGTTCCATCCTCTGTGGCACTGTCAACACGTACCCCTGATCCTATGGGATGCTTGATCTTTCGAACATTTCCAGGCGAAGGCACGAAGTTCTTGTATGGGTTCTCAGCATAGATTCGGGCCTCAATTGCATGACCCTTCATCCTGATATCCTGCTGATGTAGATCAAGATCCATTCCTGCTGCAACCTGTACCTGTCTCCAGATAAGGTCCTCTCCTGTGACATACTCAGTGACAGGATGTTCGACCTGTATCCGGGTATTCACCTCCAGGAAGTAAAAATTCTGAGTATCCCTGTCCAGGAGAAATTCGACTGTACCTGCATTCCGATAATTGATCTCTGAGGTGAGATTAATTGCAGCCTCATGTATCTCAGCTGCTTTTTCTCTCGAGATAGTTGGTGCAGGGGCTTCCTCTATCAACTTCTGGTTCTTACGTTGCATTGAGCAATCTCGCTCACCAAAATGGATGACCTCACCATTTCCAAGACCAATGACCTGTACCTCGATATGGCGGCCGTTGCTAACGAATTTCTCTATAAAGAGCCGATCATCGCTAAACGCCAGAACTGCCTCTTTTCTGGCATTCTCAAGTTGCATGTCCCACTCTTTCATGTTACGTACAAGTCGAATACCTCTACCTCCTCCTCCGGCTGATGCTTTGATCAGGATTGGGAAGCCTATCTCCTTGGCTTTCTTCTTCAACTCATCATCACTCAACTCACCTGAAGTTCCAGTAATGAGCGGTGTGCCGGATTGCATGGCAATCTCTCTCGAGGTGATCTTATCGCCGAGTTGTGCCATCTGCTCAGGAGACGGTCCGATAAATACCATACCAGCCTTCTCCACTGCAGCGGCGAACTTGGTATTCTCAGCAAGGAAGCCATAGCCTGGATGTACTGCATCCACGCCTAGCTCTTTCGACCGGGATACTATGGCATCGATATCAAGATAGGTATCAGTGGCTGTCTCTCCTTTGAGATGAAGTATCTCATCTGCCTGTCTTGCCGGGATGGAATTGAGATCAGGGTCACTGGCGGTAACAACTGCATGTATCCCATGATCTTGAAGAGTGGAAATTATCCTGAGCGCAATTTCCCCACGGTTGGCAACCAGTACCTTGCCGAACATAGGTGCTCTTTCTATGTGATAACTAAAATTGTATTGACAGGTTCAGGGATGTTGTGACAATCTACTCCTCACGGATAGCCTCGGATAACTTGGTTGATACTGCCGACCTAAATGCCGGGATTATTGAGAGGGTGATGGCTCCAAATGCAAACGCTGTGAGAAACAGGGTAA
>JAEOUB010000298.1 GCA_016839545.1 Candidatus Kariarchaeota archaeon
CATCAAATTTAGGCGTATGAAGGACCCATCTACCTAGCTCGAATCTTTCACCGGGGTTGTAAAATTTTCTCTCCTTGAGACTTGAAGTCTCTACATAAATACCTTCGAACATCAGCTTGAGTTGTTCTGAGACACTTCCTACCTTGTCAGAGAATAGATCTTCACCCCTGATCAGTTTGATAAAATTAATGGTGAAAAGAGAAAGAGCTAACATCAGATAAAGTAAGAAGAAATTCAGAAGAATTGAAAATATTGCCGGAAAAACTTCAGGTAATTGAAAAGGAGTAATCAAAAGAGAGTATGAAATTGGAAATGACAGACCAGTTACGAAGATGCCCTTGATATCTCCCCCTGCCATTGCACCAGTAAGAATAATCACTATTGCGAGTAAAAATGCAATGAGAATATTGAACACTACAATTATGATCTCAAAGAAACTTGGGGAACTTGAGAACCATAATATCAGGGCAACTATGCCACCAATCAACTGGATGAGCCATACTTTGTCGGGGATAAGACGATCTTTCCAATCGAAGTATGCTCCGATAGAAAGCCCCAAGAAAGTGCTCAAAACCATCAGTGTAAGATAAAACAACGATTGCTCACCAAGCTAAAATCCACCAAGTGACATTGAATTATTGATTTTAACAAGCACTCTGAGAATTTTTGAAGTTAGGACTACATCATTTTTCCATGATCCGTTCTTCTCTTGCAGCGCCATGAGGTAATGCAGACCTAATTTTACAAATTCTGATTCTGGAGACTCCATATCTAGAACCGCAAGCAAACATTCAGCAGTAATATCCAACCTGGAACCCCAGCTTCCATCTATTGATTGCAGGGTTCTGATATAATTACGAATTGTTGCCATTGAAACGTCAATCTTAATTTTTCGGGCATTCACATTTTGTTGACTGGGTAGATCGTCCATATCAGGGAGAGAGATATTAAAACCATCATCACCTGTGTCAGAGTCAAAGTCAAAACTAGGTAGAGATGGCCCTGAATCACTCGGCATATCGAAGTCAGGAAGATCTGGAGAACTTGGAGGGTCTTCATCAACAGATAACCTTGATAGATCAAAGTCGATATCTTGCATTGCAGAGTCACCGACGTCTTCGTCAATGACATATTCCCCGAGAAGTTCCCCTGTCTCTATTTTCCTAGGACCTCTCAACATAGTTACAAGGCTATTGTACATCATACCAATAAGCAATTTTGAAACTTCTTTTTCCTCTTGTACCGAAAAACGTGTTTGCGCTCTACGAATGAGTATATCGAAAGTTTGAGAGAATATATCTGCACATTGTTGAGCCCTGTCATAATTTCCTTTCAAATACAAGATGAGAGACATTGGAAAAATAATAGGAATATCAGCCATTGGCGAACTCTTGGCACTGAAATTCTCCATAGATTGAACGAATTCCCATTCAGATAGAGCGTTAAGTTCATCTTCAAAATCTATGAAGACCTCATCTGTAAGACCAACCTGTGATCCATCTATTTCTGTGACTGCTAAAAATGGTAGTAACATCTCATAATTTGACTCTAATGCAGCAGTGTCTAATGCTTCAAGAACGAGATAGTAGGTCTGCTCTACAGTTCGAATTTCTTCCTTACCATTGACGATCCTTTTCCATTGATGTTTCAACCCATTTTTCAACCCTGAGAAAGTTCTCAGTACCTCTGATGTCTCATAAAGTGGATTGACATCACCCCAAATACCGTCATCACGCTGCTGGAACTCTAACCACTTGAGAGCTCGTATAGCCGCTTCTTTCGATCCCAAATCACCCACAGGAAGTTTATCAATTTCAATTTTGATATCGGTCAATTTTCTGATCATCTCAGCCCTTCCTTCACGAGTAGGGGTCGCCGTTAGTATGAAATATGAGATAATGAACGATGCAGTGAGTAGGATTATCAGACTCAGAAATGAATAGGTGTCTGGATTGCTTGGGAATATACTCCCAGCGAACACAGTTGATACCACTGAGATCATAACTGATATGAGAATAATTACACCCGTTGACACAACTTGATTATTATTGAATAAGCCGAATCCAGCAGAGTAATCTAAGAATGCGATTGCCAGAAGAATCACGTAGTATGCGGTTAGAATAAACACAATTGTACCCCAATCTCCTTGCGTTTTTGAGGACAACCAGGAAGTTCCCCCAATTATAACTAGTAAACCTATCGCTAAAATAATACCATCCCTAGGACCCATTCCATACCTCTTGTTTTGAAATTTCAGAATACGGGTATAGGCTTCAACTTCTTCGGAACTCGACAATTTGCTCGCCTGTACTCTTCATCCGTGCGTTAATAAATAAAAGATACTCCGAAATTGAGAGAGCATTGATAATTTACGTTAGTTTGTTTGTCAATTGAATGTACTACAGAGTACTCTGAATAATGAAAGAATAGACAAATGTCAAAACCACAAGAAATAGTGTGATCCCACTTAATATCATGAATTCACGCAATGCTGCAGAGTTATCTTCTTCTTCATTGGCAATCTTTGAACGCAGGACATAGATGTACCCTGTGAGCACTAGCGGAAAGATCAACATCGCCCCGTTTGAGACGGTCATTGAAACATCTAATACATTGACGATGATATACCCGATCCCAAATAATGCAATCAAACCTATTGCTACTATATCCAGAAATCTAAGGGTAGGGTTTAATTCATCCCATTCATTCTTTAATAAACCAAGCTCTTCTCGGACGGTTGTTACTCTGCCACTCAATTGACTCAATTGACCCGCTGATTGACGTTTATTAAATCTTATCAATCTTATCACCTGAATTAAATAAAGAAAATCATGTGAAAAGTATCACAGTCTTTAATAAACACATATTGAGATGAGAATTATGAGAATTCCTGATAAACTATCTGCTTACTGCAAGAAGTGCAAAAAGCACCAAGTTCACAAAGTCAAACAGGAAAAAGGTGGACGACGAAGTGGTGGTCTGAACTGGTCACACCGTCGTGAGAAACACCGACGTCGTGGACATGGTAACCTCGGTCGATATTCAAAGAGAGCCGTAACCCAAACCAAAATGGCTTCCAAAACATCCAAGAAAGTGGATCTGCGATTGGAATGTCCCGAATGTGGTAAAAAAGCAGTAATGAACCGTCCTCGTGCAAAAAGAGTAGAAGTTTTCCGAGCACTATAAATCAATGTGGGGTATTACAGGCCCTGTCACCTGCATCTCCCAATCCTGGTACTATGTATCCTTTTGAATTGAGAACTTCATCTATAGCTGCCACATATATTTTGACCTCAGGGAACTGTGTTTCGATCATATCCACACCATATTGAGATGCTATAGCAGAAAGTAGAACCACCATTTTAGGTGATTCTTTGCTAATTTCCTCAAGTATATACAGAATTGTGCTTGCCGTTGCAAGCATTGGATCAACCAGGATCACGATCCTTCCTTCGAGAGGAGGAATTTTCATATAATCAGACTTAATTTCAAATTGTTTACCCTCG
>JAEOUB010000299.1 GCA_016839545.1 Candidatus Kariarchaeota archaeon
AATCTGATTTTCCCACATTTTTTCTTTGTATTTTGCATGTACTGAAAAATTCAATCACATTGGTTTTTGATAATTAATTTTGGAGAAACACTTTTGTTTGATGAGTTGCAAAATGTACATCCTATGAATGACAAAGAGCAGATCGAAAATGTGATAGGTGCATTTGAGACTGCATTCAGGTCAGGAGATATGGATAGCATGTCTTCCCTGTGGAGTCATTCGGATGATGCAGTGTTTATCGGTTCTGCAGCTCATGAGTTCTACAAGGGATGGAGAAGTGTAGAGATGGGACTGGGGATCATACTTGCCGACACTGCGCGTATCAAGTCCAAGGTATATTACAGGATCCGTGATATCAATATTCTCAACAACACGGCCTGGGTCATTATGACGACCGAGGGCAGCTACCTGACAGAGGATGCTGAGAAGATCCATGCTGTCCGCCGTATCACATCCGTCCTCTGCAGAGAGGGTGATGAGTGGAAGATCTGTATGTGGCACGGGTCAACCAGCAATCCTGCCATTCTCCCTGGTACCTCCTATCCCTCTATCGGTGGTATCGTCAATGCCATCGAGGAGTGGCTCCGGGGGTTCAAAATCAGTGGTCATGATATGGATCTCTCTGAGGAGGCAAAGATCTTGGAATATCTGCAGCTGGTCCGCTCAGTAATCAGCCAGATGGGTTAATCATACATGCAATTCTGTCTTGACAATTTTTATCAGTTCCACCAGGTCTGAGATGATCTGGTTGAGCAGTTCTATAAGTCGGGGGGCCAGCTCCTTGGGAAGGACAGGACTCTCTGTGGCATCCATGTAGAGGTTGATCAGGTAGGTTCTTAGTGTCTCAATCTTCTCCCCGTTTTCCCCTGTGGCAAAGATCTCCTTGACTTTGGCATCGATCTGGGGGATGGCACCATGAATAGTCTTGATAAAATGGGCAGTCCCGGGATGGGAATCAAAATCCTTGATATCGAAGATGATAATGTCTCGTTGCATGGAGATCAGCAGTTTTTCTAACCTCTGTTTCAGCTCCTCAGACATCTAAAATACGAAGAAACCAATTGGTTAAAAACTAATTTGCCTCTGTCTTGCTAGAAACACCAACAGGTTTCTCAGCCAATGCGTGTGACTCCGGGCACATTACAATCGATCGAGTGATACCCATTCATCAGATCATGAAGATGCAACCATCTTCAAATAAACGCCTGCACCAACTATCCCATGGCAAAGCTTAGCTTCTGGTCAGGACAACCACAACAATTCCTGATTGGCATCGCCTCAATACTCATCATTGTATCTGTGTCCTCCCCTTCAATGCCTGAGTTCCAATTTCCACGCGAGATCTGGAGGATGGGAGCCACTGGCTGGTTCACCCTTGCACTTGTCCTTCCGGTACTTCACCAGGTAGTCATTGCACCACTGTGGAGAGCAGAGCTGATAGATCAGCGATTGACTGCCATCTTCGGTACCACCAAGCGTGCCTTCCTCTTTTTCAAAGTGGTATTCTCACTGTTCTTCTTTCCACGACTGCTCATTGCCATTCCCCTGTCTATTCTCACACGGGAGATGATAGGAGAGAACCAGGGTGAGAGCCTGGCACTGGTGGGACTCTTGCTTGCCATCCTGCTGACGCCCATCATCATTTACGGGATGTACTCTGTGGGTCGATATTTCGGGATGAACCGGGCATTTGGTGCAGATCACTTCTTCGAGGAGTATCGCACCTTGCCAAGAGTTGACCAGGGCCTGTTCAAGTACACATCCAATGCCATGTACACCTACGTCCTTGCCATCACCTGGGTCCCTGCTCTCTACCTGGGATCAGGCTATGGTTTTGTTGCTGGCCTCTTCAACCACCTCTTTGTCTGGGTCCACTACTACTTCATCGAGAAGCCGGATATGGATTATATCTATGGTCAGTAGGGTTCATCATTCTCTCATGGGATTTATTAGGTAAAGGTGACTCTCAGTGCTATGTCACACTCACAGACGACTCCATCACTCTACTTTCTCAATATTGTAACCGGGGCAATACTGGGCTATTCACTGGTGTGGAGTCTCTTTCTTGTGGGCATCATCCCCGTCGTCATCACCATGATCGCCTACCAGCTGTTGACCCGCTACCTCTACCGGACCCAGAGAATTCGAAACAACCTCTTGAGCTGGCTGGTTCTGTTTCTTGCCATGATACCTGCCGGTGTCTTTGCACTGATGAGAGCGGCAGTCTGGATCAATTGACAGGCAAGGTTGGTTCCCTTCTTATAACTGTCAGTTGAGTTCGACGTATGTTCAGAGGAGAACCACTGGCACTGCATACCATGCTGCTGGCATTTGTCAGCTTTCACTTGGTACTGCTTGCAGGTCTGGTGATTACGGGTATCCTGCCTGTTGTCTACTCCTTTGCCACCCAGGTCCACTATCTGCTGATGGTATTTGGCTGGATAGGAGGGCTGATCATGGGTGCCCAGCTGCAATTCTTCAGAGCAATCACCGGGATCAGAAAATATGGCCCCCCGTGGATGCGGTCCCTGTACCTTGCCAGCTATATTCTTGGCCTCAGCTCTGTGGTGCTGGGGACTGCAAAGAAAATCGAGATACTCTACTTTGCAGGGCTCTTCCTGCTGCTGCTGATGGTTTCCATTCACAGCTACTGGCTCTTCAAGCAGGTGGGCAATCGCCTGTTCAAATTCCCGCTGGAGTATTTTGTCAGCTCTCACCTCTTTCTGCTGGTAACTATGGTAGTGCTCAGTATCGAGCAGTTAATGGCGAATCAGATCAGGCTCATCCACCAGGTGGAGATCACCCATGTTCTGGTAGTGGGTTGGATCTCCCTGTCACTGCAGGGTGCCATCATCCGGGTACTTCCCATGTTTCTGGGTACTGCCATCGATCGGCAGAGCCGGAAAAAATTGGATATTCATTTTGTTCTGGCACTTGCAAGTTCTGTGGCATTCGCCATTGTCTTCACCTTTGATTTTCCACTGCTGGTCCACAATCTGGTAGCCACAGCGTTCCTTGGAGTATGGGTCTGGACTATCGTTATACTTGTCAGGAGTATCTATCCACGAAGAGCACAGTTGACCCATACCTTCACGCTACAATACATGTTCACCGGTTTCTTCTTCCTGTTTGTGGGATCACTGGGTGGCCTGATCATCCCCTTTGTTGACCCGATGCAGGTCGTGGCATTGCGGAGATTACATATCCACTACTCGCTGCTCTTTGGTCTCAGTATCATCATGCTGGGGGCATTGCATCGTATCTCCACTTTCCAGATATACAGTATCCTCTATACAGGCAGAAGGGGAGACACCACCCTGGACGACCTCTTCTTTGAGAGAAGGATCAGGCTAGCACTTCCACTCCTACTGCTTCCTGCCATTCCCATCACCATCGGCATTCTCAATGCAGATTTCATCTTTTGGGGTATAGGAGGATCTCTCCTCTTTGTTGGACTGTTGCTATACGATAGCATCATACTCAGTAACCTGATCCGCTACCGCAGGGACCGATCAGAGGCCATACCATTTGATCTCAAACCGTCTGAAGTTGATACTACAGAAGATTGAACCAGATGCAGTAGATCCTGGCATGGAGTGAAAAGAAAAACATAATTTGATATAATTAAGATAGTTATTGGAAATATTCAAAAAGATGTAGTGACACTAGAGGTCCATGAAAAGAACCCTGATTGTCTGCAGAGTCTGCAAATTTCGACCCTCCAGTCTCATGAAACACCGTCTCATGCCTGAGGATGCCTACGATATCAAATACAGCGATCCATGTGGACTCAGGTGTCTCCTCATCAGTTTCCGCCTTCTGTTCCTCATAATTGCCATTATTGCAGCAATCAGAGCCACCTACGTGGTCATGGCCACGAGTGCGTTGGCCAATTCTGTATTTGTTACAGGCATCTTTCTCTTCTTCTATCTTCAGTTTGATGAGCGAATGCGGGAGTTGAATCTCCTTACAGCTGAGGAACAACACGCAAGGCTGACAGGCTACCTTCCCAGCACTGCCACTCCAGCAGAGTCAGTTAGCTGATTTTTTTGATCTGAATAGTGATCTGATGAGATTGAACAGTGGCAGATCACCACCTTTTGCGATCAGGACAAAGAGTCCGAGTGCCACGATAAGACCACCGTAGATAAGTATTGGATCCATAGTATCAACCATATTTGGTGGGACTGATCATAAATCTATGTATTCAAAGGCTCGACGCCTGCAATTTCGATACTCCGAGCTAGTGACGATGAACTATTCCCTGGATACGAAATGCTTGGCCAAAATGGTGCACGGAATGCATGACAGTGGTCCAGAACCACGCCCGTTTCTCCACCTCCCGGCCACTGACTGGAGAC
>JAEOUB010000300.1 GCA_016839545.1 Candidatus Kariarchaeota archaeon
CACGAGGATCTTCAGAACCAAAACAATCGAGAAGTAGGAATGGGTCAAGATTGACACCTGCCAGATTGCCAAATGCCCTTCGTAACCTTACCCCTGCTCCATCCATTGCTGGGACTGATTCTGCGATGTACTGAACTGATCTCTTCTTCACTGATATCTTTCTCGTGAACTCTCATTAAATACTATGCTTTTGGGAGATTAATCAAGATATGACCGTCTTCTTTCAGAGCCGTCCTCATCCTCGTCCTCTTTCTTCTTCTTTTTTGGAGGTACGACTGGATCCACTTTTTTAAACTGGAATTGACGTCTCTCACCCTCTTCAGTATCATTGTTTGTGGGTACAGGGTTGATCCTTGTGAATCTCAAGGGCTTTCGTTCTTCATGTTGCAGCCAAGAAGGTACGTATTCCTCTTCAGGTTCTTTTGGAGGCTCTACTTTCTCAATTGTTTTTTCGACCCGTGTCTCGGTAGGCTGAGCGACAGGAGTAGGCTTTGGCTGTACTTCCTGTTTTGGTCGATTATCAGGGATACCCCTGGGCTCGAATCGCCTAGGTTCACGCTGAACATGCTCTGTTTCACCAAACCTAAAGACCGTTTTTCGTTTCCTTGGATCTGTTCTGCTGCTCTCAGACTCCATAGTCGGTTCAGGTGATTTTGGAACAGCTGGTCGACTTTCCTCTCTAGGTGGCGGTGTTGTCTGTGGTGGTCTGTTCTGAGGTACAATTCTACCTGGCCCCGGTGAGGGTTGAGGTCTACTGAGGATAGATTGAGGTCTTCTCGGCTCTGGGCGTGAAACAGGCTGTTTCGCGGAACTTGGTTGCGATTCTCCCATAACTGATTTCTCCTTGTCACTCATCCACTGTGCGACATCCTTGATTATAATCTCGAAGGCTTCATCAATATTGGTACCCTCCAACGCAGAAGTTTCAATATAGGTGACTTTGTGACCGGTCATCTGAGACATTTTCTCAGCATAGGTGCTAGCCTCCTCATAGGACACGAAATTATCACTACCATCTCTGAGGTCGACCTTGTTCCCGATCAGTATCAGAGGAATATGCTCACCCTTGTTGTCCTGGATCTCATGTATCCAATTGTCCAACTTCTCAAATGATGCCCTTTTGGATAGATCAAAGACAAGTAGGCCACCCAGTGCACTCTCATAGTAATTTGCTCTGATTTTGAGAAAACCACTCTGTCCACCCAAATCCCAGATCTGAATGAGATAGAGAGTATCATCGTAGGTCGCCCGTTTGAGAGCGATATCTGCCCCCAGGGTCATATGATAATCGTTTTGAAACCCTTCACCCAAGTACCGCCTACGAATCGAGGTTTTACCTACATTACCCTCTCCGAGTAAAACCATTTTGAAAATCCGTCTTGAGGCAGACACTGACAAAATTATAACTTGCAAGTAAATATGTGTATTCCATAAGTCAGGTTTAATCGATATAACTAGACTGAATTGTATTGATATTGGATATTACTAGTTTTCTACTGTGTCTATCTTAGAGATTATTATTCAACAATTGTTACAGAGCCACCGGCTTCCTCAACCTTGGAGACTGCTCTCTCAGAGGCTTTGGCAACGGTAATGTTGATAGCACGGGTAATGTCACCCTGAGCCAGCAATTTGGTGATGCCCATTGAGGTTAGGTTGACATTGTAGGTCGAACCTTCCATACTGGCCACACCCTTTGATACCAGATTGTCGATAGATTGATCGAGGTGGGATACGTTGATAGTAGGGTGAGTCTTGTCACTATACTGACGCTTCTGAGGTCTTTTGAAACCATATTTACCGATGACTTTCTCACCAGCTTTTTCTCGCAGGATAACCTGAATTCCAAGGTGACCCATGGTTCCGGCATTACCTTTACCTCCGCGCATTCCTGCGCCCTTATGGTCCTTGGTTACTCCCCAACCATGGCTCCGTGTTCCGCGCTGTCGGATCTTTTTCTTTTGTCTTCGTCTTACCATATCAATCACTCCTATGCCATCCTATTGATTAGCGAGGTGATAGTCTCTCCTCGGTAACCAAGGTCTCCCTTCTGGTTGGTACTGTATTTCAGTGACTTGAAACCCTTTCGTGGGGGATTGAGTCTGAAAACAAGCTGCAGCTCGGGGACGTCAGTGAGTTTTGCTTCGCCGGCAGCGAGTGCCTCTGCGAACTCACGGATGTTCTTGTAATCTGTGGTTGCCTCTAGATATTCATCTGTTAGCTTGTTGCCCTTTCCGGGAAGTTCTCCACGCTTGCGGAGCAGGTGCTCGATGGCATCGGCATCTACTTCTCCCCAGGTAACGGCATCTTTGGCTTTCTTGAGCATACCCTCAAGAGGACCGTTAGCGGTATAGATTGAACAGTGGTTGGGCTTGTGGAGACGCAGCATCTTCATGGTGTGCTCCAGGTTGTAATTTCTGTTGACACGTCCACGGAGTCTGATAATTGCGTATACTTTTTGCTCACTCATGACAATCACCTCTGCCATTCTGCCGGGGGCAGAACGGAATATGTGCTCTTCAATGCCTCAAATGTTGCTTTGGCAAAGTTTGCTGTTGTCCTGGTGTCTCCACCAGTCTTGGTCCATGCATCCTCGATACCTGCCAGATCAAGTACTGTCTTCGCAATGTTACCTGCAGCAAGTCCGGTTCCTCTGGGTGCTGGCATGATCTCAATGCGGACAGATCCTGTTCTGCCATTGGTCTTGAAAGGAACTGAGTGAATACCACCACAGCGGCACTCCCAGCTTCCACATCCACGTCGTACGGGTGCAATGTTCATCTTGGCTAGCGTAATTGCATGGCGAATTGCAGGTCCGATCTCTCGGAGCTTGGACTGTGCAATACCGATATGTCCATTTTTGTCACCCACAATCATAGTTGCCTGGAATTTTCGTTTTCGCCCTGCAGAACTCATTGCCTGGACAAGGTTAATGTCCACAACTTCCTCTGCCATTCCGGGTAGGAGGGTGTCGACGATTTCTACTTCTTGAATACGGAGTCCTCTCTGGAAGATCTCATCAATTGTGGTGATCTCTCCCTCAAGTACCATAGTTCCCAATCGGGTTCGTGGTTCCCATTCTTCTAAACTCATCTTTTATTTCCTCCTAAAATTTCCCGTCGATGGAGCTGATGACTTTGTCAACATTTCCACCATCGACACTTTCGGCAAATTCACCCTTGACGGCCTCTTCCTCGGGGAAGATCTCATTTGCCGCTGGGATCTCAACACCGGAATCAATCACACCTTTGAGTGCAGCATAAATCCTGCTTCTCTTGGTGTTGGTTTGCAAACCGAGGTCAAGAATACCGTCTTCAATACCGCCGGCCATTGCCATCTTTCCTGCAAGGTAGCCGGTGAGGTATGCTGCTGGTAAGTTTCCACCTTTGGTATCCCAGCCAAAATCGGCCAGTTTGTAAGATGAAGCATCTACCAGGGTTTTGTCACCGTCAGGCAGTGCCTCGATGAACTGTACTCTCATATGCTTGGAGGTGCGTCGAATGACAAGACGGGTACGACCTGACTTCAAAAGTTCCCTTCTGAGGTAGTAGTCAGTTTTACCCTCTCTGCGTCGGCGCAGCCTTACTCGATATCTAGGTCCTGTTGCCATTATTTGCTCAACTCCGGTAATCGCTGTTCAGCGAGGTTATTCTCACGAATGTAGTTGTACAGGTACCTTCGTGAACGGAAGAGGTTACCCTTTGCCTGCAAGTACAGAGTCCTGTAGGTGTTGGGGCTGATGTAACCCTCTTCTCGCAGTTGTGTCAGGTACTTCCTCTGTGCTCGGATTTTATTAATCCAAGTTCTCTTAGAGTTGTTTCTTGCATTGGCAGTACCCTTCCTGCTTCCAGGTCCTCGGCGTTGTCCACGTGCTCTCTTGAGTTTCTGAGCACGAGCTCTACCTCTGGAGGTGCCCTTGATCTTACGAGGCCTGATAAAACCGTCGTGGATCAGCTTCCCGACATCCTCTCGGGTGATGGCATTGGATACCTTGAAGATTGCTTCAGGATCAATCCAAACACCGTTCATACCTCGACCAAGGAGTTCAGCAGCCATACGCTTCTGAGGGGTAATGTTCACCATTATTCTTCATCCTCCTCTTCAGTCTCTTCGAATTCCTCTTCTTCAAGATCTTCATCATCAACAAGGAGAAGATCATCGTCAACTTCCTCAAATTCATCTTCGAGTTCGACGAATTCTTCATCTTCCTCAAAGGCATCGAGCCTTCTAATCTGGGGGTTGATGATGTGAATTCCAAGATCCTCTGCTTCATTGATGATTGCAATTCGCTTTCTGCTTCCAACGGATCCACCAATCTGAGCGATCTGTGTTTCAATATCCACAAGTTCAAGATCTTCGACCCTGAATACTTGTACTACTTCCTTACCTGAAGGATGAAGACCACGTACAGCAGCAGGTCCACGATATCCAGTTTGTACCTTCTTTCGCTTACCTCGAAGCTGGTGTCTCATCTTAGAATCAATACCCTTTGGAGATCTCCAACTGGTTTGGATTCGCTTCAGCCGGTAGTAGTTTTCTCTTATGAACTTTGGCCGCTTCTTGTTCATTTTAGATCGCAGCCTAAGTAACCGGTTCCTTTCTGTTTGATCAGTCATAACATTACCTCCCATCACGTATTCACGTAAATGGAGTATGTCAGGATCGTAACGCTCAATGTTTATCAACCGCAAATGGGTCGAGAGAAACAATGGCAAATGTGAACCACAGCGCGGTGGTTCCACTACGACTCTAGATGACGGTTCTCAGAACTGCATTTAAAAGAATGGATACATTACGATCTTGAGTAGGGTCAGTTGTTGACGGATCTACGAACAATTAGCGTGATGGCTGCAAAGGATAGGAGTGTTAGCAGAAGACCGAAACTTGGGAGTCCAACTGGATTTGTTGATCGAGGACTTTCCTCAAGAAAGTCTGCGAGCAGCATGCCTTCGGGATTACTGTTCTGTCCTTCACTGGTGTCTCTTGCCAGATCATCAGCTTCAGCCATAAACCATCCACAACCATATCCTCCGATGACAGCATCGTACTCAGAGATGTCAACATCAGACACAGAGACACTCAGGTAGAGGTAGGTGCCATTTGCAGCAACACCACTGTACCATCCATACCAAGCGCCATCATAGTAGTAGACGGAGCTATATTCGACTTCAACCTGACTTACGAATTCGGAATAGATATCGAGATTCTCAATCATTTCTCCTATGCTGTCAACAGATTGACTTGGTGCTACAGCCGGCTTCCTTGTAGTTTTCTGAAGGACCTGACCGGTTTCATCATCGATTGTCAGACTCATCCCTGCTTCAATAATCACCGGTGAGTAGATATACACATTCCAGACTGCATTGCTTTCTGAGGGTTCTCCGTATTCTCTATCATAATAGGAATAATCAGAGTAATACAGGTAGATCATAGCATCCGGATACTCCTCCAGGAAATCGCCAACCCCTTCATCTATCAGGATCTCGTAGATCTCTGATAGTTCAAGATTGGTTTCAATCAGGTTAATTCTGACCTCCTCAACACTCCCCTTGGCATCATCAATTACCATCCATACATAGTTCTGATAGACGATTGGATCGTATAGATAGACATACCAAGTACCCTGGTTGTCATAGTAGAAGTATTCATGGTAGTCCCTCACACTCTCAATCCAATTTTCTATATCCAGATGTGATATCGCTATTTCTTTGACCTCACTCTCCGATAACTCTGCAGGAATAGGCTCGAAGATATAGAGATCAATTATTTCTGAACTTGTTTCATTCAGTCCCATGTATCCAAAATCTGCAGTTGTATGGCTATACACTGATATCCACCAGATTCCATATCCATCGAAGTACAGATCAATAATGACGTCAGGAATGGTTTCCAACCATGGTCCCACAGTAGCATCTGCAACCATAAGGTCCATAACCTCATCTTCGGTGAGATCAGCAGTGGTAGATCCAAAAATACCAAGGATCTCACCTTCTCCTGAAATTACAATATTCATCCAATGATACTCCCCACAAGGGGCAAATCCATATCGGTAGCTCTCATCAATATCCCCTGAGTCATCTGCTCCTTCAGAACCCTCAGAGGTCTCTCCCTCGTTTGGAGATTCAGTCACCGTATCATAAGCATAATAGATATTGGGATTGAAATAGAAATCATACTGGTACAGATTAGGCCTA
>JAEOUB010000301.1 GCA_016839545.1 Candidatus Kariarchaeota archaeon
ATAGTAACAGGAAGACAGTATATACTATATGAGTTCCCAAATTTATCCTCTGGGTAGTTACAAGATCTCCAGAGTAGGAAATTCATTCAAAATTTCAGTGCCCCCAATTATCCTAGAAAAATGGGGCCTCAAAAACGATGACGCTGAGAGTGAGAGCCCTAACGTCTATGTCTACGCTGAGAACCGAGATGGTAAGATCGTTCTGGTCGCCTCACTCGACTCATTTGATGATTTCACCTGGTTGGAAAGTACACGAGAGACAACCTGAGACTATCAGGCATCTGCCTAAGAGAGTACCTCCGAGTGTCTAGATAGACGAGACAACCTCCCATCACGGAGATATTGAAAATCAGTGTGGCTCTAGATTTTTCCCACCTCACTGCCTCTATTCGGTATTCCGAAGTAATATATACCAGAGGGTGACACGTTTGGTATGGCAGGATATACCTACCTTCTCAAAAAACTCTCCGTGTTCATCATCCCTGCACTGCTGATACTGGGTGCTCTCCTCGTCTCTGCTGACAGTCTTGGATTGGGTGCAGAAACCACAGCAGTTGAACATGGTGCCGGTTGCGACAAACCCTAGTTTACCAGGTGGCATCTGAACCGAAAGATGTACTGTTAAATATGTTAAATATCAGTTTCTGATCCCGCTCAGGCAGTATTGATGGACTGGGATAAAATGTCAATGAAGTCATTGATAGTCAAAGGAAGAGTCTCGTACTGATCGATTTGGTGATTTCAATCACGATTATCGCCACATCTCGCATTTCAAGAATAATGTTCATTCTCAATTGGCATAGCCCGATTCGATTTTGGTCAAAGTAAAGATTTTATCAGCAGTGGATCCAAAAATTATTCGAAATGGCGCTACTCTCCAAGCATGAGTTCGGAAGGAGGTCCTATAATCTCTCCAGCTTCGGACGTGACATCATCCAGTTAGCACGCAACCGCACGACGATGCGAGAGGCACATCAACAACTGGATGAGAATTTCATTCGCCATATCATGCTGGCAAGCACAGCAGTCAACCAGTGCAAGTACTGTGCCTGGGGGCATGTGCTCTCCGGTATCAGGGGTGATGATGACTACCAGATGATGTCGGCTATTTTAGAGAATTCTTTTGACGGTATTCCCAGGAGTGAGATACCTGCCCTGCAATTTGCTATACTCTTTGCTGAGAAGGAGGGTAGGGTTGATAGATCCGATGTAAAACTGCTGTACCAGTCATATGGAGAGAAAACACCGCTGATCCTGAGTATCGTACAGATGATCAACTTTGGTAATCTGAGCGGTAATACCATCGATGCCTTTGAAGCCAGGTTACAAGGACACCGTGTCAGTCAGGGTTCTCCGTGCCTGGAATTTGTACTGTATACGTTTGCAGGCACTGTCTTCCGACGGTTGATGAGAGGATCGGAGCTGTATTACTCTATGAGCAAATCAGGATTGCTGTGAGAATTTTGACAATCGGTGAAATATATCACCATTTTAAAATGAGGTGGAACCAGCCAGAGCTACCAGTTTACTCCAAATTTGTCTTCCATCCAAATAATTGTGAGAAGCTCTATTCCATCTGTATTCTGAGAACAGGTATCATTGCTTCGCAATTGCTGGTACTGTCCTGCGATCTGCTTTTATCTTCTATAACTAATCAAACGGTATGGAAACAGACATGCCTGATCTCTACCGGATCTGGTACCAATTGCACCGTGGCACGTACATCTTCATGTCGCTTGGATTTGTGCTAGCACTGTTCAATCTCTATCTCGCAAGCATGGATCGCAATGGTGGTCTGTTCATTTTGATCTTCGTTGGTGGGCTGTTCTACCTACCTGCGGGTCTGGTCATCCTGTTTCTTGTGAGGAAATCGACCATGAGAGTGCATGAGGGTAAGAGCCTGTCACGTATTGGAGTCCTTTTCACGGATATTATCATCGTGGCAGTTGCAATGTCAATTCTTGATGAGCTACTTGCGACAAACACACTAGGTGAGGTAATCATTCTTGGCATGCTGGTCATCTACCCTCTATTCACCATTGTGACGCTGTTCTTCAGTGGGACAACCAAACAGTATCTAAGAGAGCACCGTCATGAAGATATCGCCTGAAGAACCCTACATTACATGAAATATGCAATAGAATTAAGAGGATCTGAGCCTGTGTGGTCTCGAGGAATACATGAGTAAGCAAGTTGTGATCACCGGTGGAAGTCGGGGTATTGGGCTGGAATTTGCCAGGCAGTACCTTGCACGAGGATATCTGGTTGTTATCGGTAGCAGGAACCCTGACGCTTCTGCAGATCTGACTGCATTGAAAGATGAATACGGTGAGAAAATAGTCATCTTATCATTGGACGTGGGTGATGACGATTCAATCTCTGAATTTGTCTCAGCAATATCCCGACGAGGTATTCATCCTGATATTCTGATCAACAATGCAGGAATTGCCAGTGGTAATGAGAAATTCAGATATTCTTTTGGTGAACTGCAGTCATCCGATCTCTTGCAGACATTTCGTATCAATGCCATATCACCTATCATGGTGACACAGGCATTTGCTCCTCTATTCTCAACCGAGAGGCTCAGTAAAATCATCAATATCTCCTCAGACAGTGGTAGTATCTCAAGAAAAGCACGTGGTGGTAGTTATGGTTACAGTTCCAGCAAATCAGCTCTGAATATGATGAGCAAGATCTCATCATTTGAACTAAGAGAGAGGAATGTGGCTGTGATTGCTATGCATCCTGGCTGGGTACGAACCACCATGATCTACACTGACAAAGCCCCGTTGAGTGTGGATGAGTCAGTCTCTGGCATGATATCCGTTATCGATGATCTGACAATCGAAGTTACAGGTAAATTCTACAACTGGATGGGCGAGGAAATGCCCTGGTAAGGGTCTTGAAATTATTGGAATTGTGCAGGTCCCAATGATAGTTGCCAGTTGACTCCAAATTTGTCTTCTACCCAAGTGAATAATTCTGAGAACCCGTAATTTGCAATGGGCATGTAGGTTTTGCCCTCCTGACTTAACAGATCTGAGATCCGTGTAAGCTCCTCCTTGCTATCCACTTCATGAAAGAGAGAGATTGCAGGACTGAAGTCCCAGGGATGTTCCACATCACTGTCACTCATCATGATTCTGTTGTCATCAATACGTATCTCTGCAAAATAGAGCATTTCTTTCCCCTCCCGTTTGATCAGTCGATCGACGATCAAAGTGGGAAAAGCCTCTCTGTAGAGCTCAATTGCCTTTAGACCACCACCGTGGTAGGTCAGCAGGGGAATTGCCATGGAATGTCAATGGTTTACCATAATAAAAACACGAAGATCAGTGCTTGGTATCAGAGCGTATTCTTGTAGATCTGACCTTCCTTCATGATGATTTTTAAATTTCCAGGATCCTGAAGAGACCCAATATCATCGAGTGGGTTGACATCAGATACCAGCAGATCAGCATAGGCACCCTCAACTATTTCTCCCACCTTACCCTCCATACCAATCAGCTCCGCAGCATTGATCGTGGCAGTATGCAAAATATCCAGAGGTTTCATGAGCTCTGCCAGCAGTGCAAACTCTTCCAATTGACGCGTCTGCATCTCTCCCAGCAGATCAGTACCGTATGCCATTTTGACTCCGCCGGCATAGGCCTTTGTAATGGCATCCTTGCCAGTCTGCAGCACACTGTCAACCTTGTTGTAGCTGTCCTCAGGCAGTCCCAGCTCTCTTCCCTGCTCCTTCAGTGCGTAGTAGGTGATCAGGGTGGGTACGAGGAAGGCATCGTGCTCCAGAAAGAGGTGGACAGACTCCTGGTCGAGTAGGTTGGCATGTTCTATACATCTGACTCCCAGTTTCAACGCCCTATTCACAGCTTCGGCCGTGTAGGCATGTGCCAGCACATAGATATTGGCGTTGTTTGCCTCCTCGACAATGGCTCTGACCTCCTCCTCGGAGAATTGCAGGGAGTCAATGCGGTCAGTGGGACTGGCAACTCCACCTGATGCCATGATCTTGATATGATGGGCCCCACTTCGGATCAGGTGTCGAGCTGCACGACGGACCTCAGCCACACCATCACAGATCATCGAAAGGTGTGTTCCCTGGCAGTTATGCTCTGTAAAATCACTCTCTGATCTCGAGTCTCCATGGCCACCAGTGGGGCTGAGTGCCGGACCCCCGAAAATGATACGGGGTGACGTTATGAACCCCTCTTCCACTGCCTTTGCTATGCCCCAATCGGCTCCTGCAGCATCTCGGACAGTGGTGAATCCACGCATCAGCATTGCCTCCATGAGTTGCATGGCTCTTGGCGTAACATAGGTAGGCGGCGTAAACCTCAGAGTATTGAGATTGGCAGCAATGGCATACACATGCACATGACAGTCAATCAGGCCTGGAAGCAGGAATTTGCCATTGATGTCAATGGTTTTCTCAGCAGTGGCAATGTCGCCAATCTTTGAGATCTTGCCATCTTCGATGAGTACATTCGATTGTGTCACAGATCCATCCCGGACATTGATAATTGAGGCATTGGAGAGTAGGAGACTCACAGAGTACCGTTTGAGTGTGGATTAATTAGGGTAGTGAGATGGGAGTAAATTTGGGATATACTCACACACTCAATCTCCCATTCTCTCCATCAGGTCAGCAAGTTTTGTCCTTGCTATCTCTGCCTGCCGTCGCATATCCTTTTTGGTCCCTGATGTGATTACTTTTCCAATTGCCGCGTAGATCAGATTGTGCTGTACTTTGAGTGCCAGCTTTTCATGACGTTCCATGTATGTGGATTCTGATGATAGTATTTAATCTGATGAGACTTCTTGAAAAGTGAAAAATAAAGGTGTAGGGCATTTTTTCAATTATGGTGCAGGTTCATCTACCTCAAGCTCAGCATCGATTTCCTTGGTTATCTTGTCAAGTACCTCGTCCACCTCAGCATCCTCTACCTCGGGTTTCTCAACAGCTCCTTCAAGGGGATCCACAGCCTTCGCTGGAGTTTCCCCATTGCCTTCCTCATCCTCAACCGGTAGAGACTCGAATTGGCTGACATTGAGCAGCTCAATCTGGATCTCGTAGGTGGGCAGGTCCAGTGCTTCAAGCGTCTTCTTTCGCAGGTAGCCTCGATACCCGAAGTAGTAGATGGTCTGTAGAAGTGCAACAGTAATCAGCATGATAATTGCACCGGTTTGCAGGAT
>JAEOUB010000302.1 GCA_016839545.1 Candidatus Kariarchaeota archaeon
GAAAACAGGATCACTATAACCAACAACCTGGATACCCCTATCTACAATGTTGAGGGTCTAAAAGTACTCAATGAGCATGCCTCCCATGTGGAGAGTGTCGGAGAAGGTGTATCATTTGAAAATGCTACCATGGAGGTCACAGAAACTGTAGAAGCTGCTGTAAGCAAAGAACCCGTGGAAGCTGCAGATGAACCGGAGGAACCAGAAACACCGGAGGAACCAGAGGAGCCCGATTACGAGGAAACTATGGAAACTGAGGAAGATATGGATGACATGGTGGATGACACTATGGATGCTGTTGAAGACGAGATGGGTCTGGATTCTGACGATGACATGGAAGAAGACGAGGAGGAAGCTGAGGAAGAGGTATACACTGAAACCGCTACCATGGCAGCTGCTGAAGAGCCACAGGCTGAAGAAGCAGAACCTGAGACACGTACTCGAATGGCACAGGTGGTCAAGTTCTCAATTGAAGAGATTGGCCCCGGTGAGACTGTCGAGATCGTCATCCGGATTGAAGCCAGCCTTCCAGAGGATACCCCTGCCTACCGAGCTGGTGACCTATCCGTCACCTATCAGGTACAGGAATTCCTTGGTTCCGGTCTTGCCTTCAAATCTGTGGATGGTGTCTCTGATATCAAGCAAAAGATTCGAAAGAAGCAGCGCGAAGAAGAGCCTCATATGTACGACGCCGAAGTTAGCTTCGAAAACAAATCCGAATTTGTCTACCAGATCGTTGAGTTCGAGGTCCGTCAAAATGACATCAACGGAGCACCCATCATGGAATGGAAAGGCTCTGATGCATCTGAGGATGAGCGAGAGATAGTTCCTGGTGAGAAGGTGGTCTTCGAGTTTGTCTACGATGATGTCGACCGAGACGGAAATCCGGCATTCGGTCAGCATCTTGAGTTCGAGGTACAAGAGTATCATGATGTATCATCAATGTTTGAATTGAACCTTCCCGGAGAAAACCTCAAGTTCATGTCATTGACGATCACCAAGGTCTACCTGGATGAGAACGGCGAGGAGACCAAGGAGTTCACAATTCCATCTTACGTGGAGACAGTTATTCCTGCCAAGGTCACAGTGACCGGTGTTGGTACCTATCCCCTGGACAATGTTGAGGTAGTTGAGGAGATCCCAGCTGGATTCCGGTTCTGTGACAATGAGAAAATTGTTGTCATGAGAAATGGAAAGCAGCTCTCCGAAGATCAGTATGAGGTCAGCTTTGGCTCACCCCAAGGATCTGAAGAGAGTGTTGAAGCTGGAGAAGACGATGAGGAGACGGTTACTGTCACCGCTGATGATCTCTCCGGTGGAAGCCGCATGGAGATCAAGCTGAGCAACCTCCAGGAAAGTGAGGATGGTGCATTTGCCCAGGACGAGCAGATCACAGTGGACTACTGTATGGTCGCCGAGAACCTTGAACCCCAGGATGATCCTATCAAGACCTATGCCTATGCTGAGGGTTATATTGATGAGATGCCTGATTCCAAGGTACGAGACGATGTCGCCGGAGAAGATGATCTCCGCTTCATTGTGGTGCACCTCCGAGATGATATCGACGTTTCAAAATACCTTCAGGCTATCTCTCACGACGGCGGAGACGCTTTTGTGATTCAGATCGAGGCAGAGAACTATGGTACCTCTACCCAGACACTGGTGATCAGGGATCTAGTACCCTCCGGCTTTGAGCTGGTTGAGGGCAGTATGACCTCTGAGCCAGAGATCGAGGTTGAGGGACCTGAGAGTGTCAGTGACGGTTCCGTCTACACCTGGACCTTTGCCAATGTTGCTCCATCACAGGCAATAAGTGCCAGCTACAAGCTGGTTCAGACTGCTGATGATGCAAATCCAAGAATGTTGCAAAAAGTCTACCAGGGATAACCACACAGTTCAGGGGGAACCTTCCCCCATCTACTCTTTTTATCAAACAACTTGCGTGTAGCAGGAATAAGTCTCAATCTTATGTTCAATATAATTTCTAGATTTCTCGGGTTGTAAAATGAGAAAATGGTGGTGCAGGTGGGATTCGAACCCACGAGTGCGACGCACACTGACTTAGCAGGCCAGCCCCTTGGGCCAGGCTTGGGTACTGCACCAATCCGTAACACAGTGTGTACGGGCAATAAAATCAGTAATCTTATCCTTTTAATTGATTTCCATATTATTCGTCTTCTACTACCAAGAACTCACTTTTTCATCTGGAAGATCAATCTGACATAGTTGACATGTTCTGTGTAATTCTTCTCATCAAGGAACTGATCGTAATAATCAAGGATCTTACCGACACGCTTGGTCTGGCCCCCTAGAAACATTTTAGCCAGCTTGGTACGTTTGGGCATCTCCCTCGCCAGGTAATCAGTGATGATTGTCAGAGCTGGAACTAGCATACCAGATAGCAGTCCCTTGGTGTAATTGAGAGTAGGTAGGACGTTCTGTGTTATATCGACCCGATTAACGACTTCGAGACCATACTCTTTTGCAGCTGCGATATAGTCAGATTCCTTGTGAATGGTATCATAGACCTCAGTGGAATTGGTCTGCAGGAAATTCCCCGAGATAAACAAGTAGCCCCCTGGTTTCAGATATCGCTTGACCTGCCGAAGGCCATCGTGAATACCAAAATAGTTCTGCGATTCACTCATGAGTACCATATCAAATGTCTGACCCTCAATCTCCAGAGCCTCGATGGTGGATTGGATGAAGTGGGGATTATCAATGGAAGGATCAAAAAATTTGCCGTGATTGTCATCGGGTGAAAGGGCTGTGACACTGAGTCCTTTGGACGCCAGGTACCGGGCATTGTCTCCAATCCCACAACCCACATCCAGAACAGAAGAAACTCCCTCAGGGATCAATTCGTGGAGCCTGACGGTGTATTGATGCTGAGCATCTTTCACTACCTCCAAATCGATATCTTCCTGATTGGGATCATCCCAGTATCCATAGTGTAGTGATTTGAGTTTCATCACTTCGGTCATCAGTTGCAACTCCAAATTGAGCTCACTATCATGCACGTACTCTTTCATTCTTCACACCGTGCAGGAATTTTTCCTGTAGATGACGTAGAAATCGTGGGGTTATGTAGTTTACCCTATTCAAGTGTTTGATCTGTCGAGAAAAACGTAACAGGGGCGAGAATTACCTGATTTGATGTAAGAATAAGGCAGGTCATTGCCTCTCCATCCATGATCAAAAATTCCGTAAGCGATGTAGTGATTTATATCTTCATAAAGAGCTCTTCTGCTATGGAAATTTCCAATGTAGTGGTGATTGGTGCTGGTGCTATGGGCAGTGGTATCGCCTATGTAGTGGCCAGCTCCGGGTACAAAGTTACCATAGTAGATCAAACACAGGAATTTTTGGACAAGGGAATGAAAGGCATCCGTCAGAAACTGAAGGAGGGGATTGAGAGGAACAAGATGACTCCTGCAGAGGCACAGAAGATCAGCCAGAATATTAAGACCTCTGTCGATCTGGCAAGTGCCGCTGCAGATGCTGATCTGGTAATCGAAGCTGTATTTGAGAATATGGATGTCAAGAAGTCCATTTTTACACAATTATCACAGACAGCACCGGATCGGTGTATCCTGGCCTCCAATACCTCTACTCTATCAATATCAGAGATCGCAACAGTGGTCAATTCACCTGCCAGAGTGGTTGGGCTCCACTTTTTCAACCCTCCCGAGGCAATGAAACTGGTAGAGGTCATTATCGGAGAAAAGAGCTCTGAGGAAACCGTCAAGGTGGCTTCTGCATTTGCAGAACAACTGGGCAAGACGGCAATCGCTGCCAGAGATAATCCGGGCTTCATTGTCAACCGGCTCTTAGTGCCCATGCTCAACGAGGCTGTCAAACTGCTGGATGAGGGAGTTGCTGGAATTGAAGCCATTGATCAGGCAGCTGTTCTTGGGGCAGGATTTCCTGCAGGTCCATTTGTACTGGCAGATATGGTGGGGCTAGATGTGGCTCTGGCATCAATGCGTACTCTGGAAGACAAGCTGGGTTCTGGCTATCAACCTTCTCCAACACTGGTTCGACTTGTGGAAGAGGGAAAACTGGGTATGAAATCTGGCGAGGGTTTTCACAAATACAGCTAGTGTGGTGTGATCTGGATCAATCTTCTACTGGAGTCACTCTTCAGTTGATGTAAAAATTCCTTGGCCTTCTCCTGGTCCTGAACATACTTTCTGACTATTCGTTCCATCACATTATCAAACAGTGTAAATTCGTCACGGTCACGGACCTCAACATTTCCAGTGAGAGACAGGTACAGTGATCCCTTGGGATGGATAATACTCAGACCTACGACGGGGTCTGGATTTTCCAGAAGATAGCGGTATTTCTCATGATCAGATTTTGTGGAGAAGAAGATACGTCCATCATGCAGGACACACCATACGGGAAACATCAGTGGCCTTCCTTCATGGATGATAGCCACATTTGCAACGATATTGTCCTCGAGGAGGTTGAGTTGCTTGTGA
>JAEOUB010000032.1 GCA_016839545.1 Candidatus Kariarchaeota archaeon
AGCGGTTTCACGACTCTGCACTGTACAGCCCACTGAAGGGAGTTAACCTGATAGGGACTGGTGATATCCAGTTTGGACCTTGGATGGAGTTTATCCGGTCGAAATTTGAAGAGGATCAGGGAATTTACAGCTACAATGATATCAAGACGATTCCCGAAAATAGTATAGTTCCAGATAATCACACCTATGAGGTCCCCCGATACATTCTGCAGTCTGAGTATATTGTGACCGGACCCATTCCAGGATCGAAGAAGAAGAAACGGGTACACCTGCTAGCACTGTTTCCCGACTTTGTTGCAGTTGAGGAATTACTGGCCAAGTTTGATCAATGGGAAGTGTCCCACGAAAACATGGCCCGTCCTTTCATCGTGTGTGATACTCAGGATGAGGTGGCACAGAAAATGTATGACATCCAGGATATTCACCCTCTGATCGAACTGATACCAGCTCATGTGATGACACCTGAGGGTGTCTATGGTGGAAATGGCCGCATCAATTTCCTCTCAGATTTCTTTGGAGAAGCCGAGGAACATATCCATGCGGTTGAAACAGGTCTTTCAGCAGATCCTACCATCCTGGGCGTGATCCCTGAGCTGGATAACAGGACATTACTGAGCAATGCAGATGCCCACTCTGCCAATCTCAACCGGGTGGGAAGAGAATTCACTACGCTGGAAGTGGGTTCGATGGACTACAAAGGCATTATTGAGGCAATTCGTCAGGGTAAAGTGGAGAAGACCGCCGAATTTCACCCCACTGAAGGGCGGTATTTCCTGACTGGTCACCGGGCTGGGAGGACTATGCCAGGTAATCATGGAAAGGCACAATTCTGCTGTTTCTCACCTGCCAAAGTTCCCGAGAATGATCTCTGTCCACAATGTGGTAAGGAATTGACAATTGGTGTGCTGCAGAGAGCACTCGAGGTGAGCCATGCTCAGGGTGCAGATAGGAAGATAGGTGAAGGTCCCCAGAGACCATATGTTACCATGGTTCCGATGATTGAGATCCTGGCAAAATCTCTTGGTATCAAGAGTCTGACTGCAAAATCGCTTCTGAAGGCATATTCAGGTGTTCTTGAGGTCATTGGGACTGAGGTTAACCTGTGGACAGATCCCACGATGTTGAAGAAATTGGAACAGAGCAGCGTTGATCCACGAGTTGTCGACTCTATCTCCAAGATCTATGAAGGCGACTTCTGCTTCGTGCCTGGAGGATATGACGGTGTCTATGGTGAGCTCCAGATAGGACAGCAACTTGATTACATGGACATCAGTATCATGCAGGATTAAGATCTGCCAAATAGCTTGCCGACTGTCTGACTTATCACGTACCAGGCCATTCGGGGGTTGTTGTTTAACCTGCGTTTCAGATAGGGTATGGCATATTTCCAGTTGGTTGCAAATGGCACATAGAGACGGGTGATATAACCTCTTTCCATAATCTCCTGCTGCTTCTTACTCATAGGAACACCGAGCAGCTGTTGAAATTCCAGCTGTTCCCTGGTATAGCCCTTTTCCTGTGCGATCTGAAGCATTTGATCGATTGTCTGCTGATCGTGAGTGGCAAATTCCAGGTAAAACCCGATATCCAACATGACTTCGGAGAACTCCAGCATTTTCTCTTTCATGTCTGGCTTGTGCTGTAATGCAATCTCTTCAGGCTCATTATAGATCCCAATACACATTCTTATCCTCCCACCGACCGTGCTCAGATCCTCGATATCCTTCTCCGTTCTGAAGAGTCTACTCTGCAACACGGTTCCAAGAGTGGGATCTTCCTTGATCAAGGTGGTATAGAGATCTAGTGTGACATCAGTAAAGGGATGATCCTCCATATCAATTGTGACGGGGACCTTATGGTGCTGAGCTACAGTCAGTACCCGTCGAAGAGATTCCAAGCAGTAGTCCACACTCTCGTGGAGCCCCAGAGAGGTTGGCTTGAGGCTGACAGTTACATAATCACGTGTACCGACTTGCTCGATGAGATTAGTATAGGTCTCAATGTTGATCTCAACCAACTCACGAGTGTCAACTGCCTCTCCCAGGAGATCAAGTGTTGAGTAGACCCCCTGCATATAGAGTTCATCAGTCTTTGCAATCCCTTTCTCGACAGAATCACCTGAGACATAGGGTCGTGCAAAAAGACGGACGAGAAAACTTGGCATCAGGTCAATAATGAACGATTTCAGCCGGCTCACCCTTGGTATATTTCGCATTTCTGACCCATTTAAATCAATACGCACAAGGGGGTGAATGGGTGCTCGTGCCAAGGTGGATATCCTAGATGGATTTCAAACCACATCGAGATGAGACTACAACGAACATATAAATCATAGAAGGGAGGTAGAATGGTATGTCCGTTCCTCAGCTCTCCGAGGTTTGTCTGGTTGCCAACCTGCAAACGCTTGGACCTACATTTCTAGGTGCTGCTGAGGGCAATGTGTTTGATCCCGCAGCAGGTATGCTTCTTGCTGCCAGGATTATTATCACATCAGGAATGGGGAATTCAACCACAGGTCTGAACAGCATCAATGGCCCTATACCCATATCAGAGCTGGAACTTGATGACGATTACTCTGTCTTTTTCTATCCTATGGAATTACAGCAGATGCCACGACCTGATAACCAATTTTCCACTGGCAGAGGTACCTACGTGATTTGCCTCTTGGTACGAGACAGTGAGAAAACGAAGTTTCGCAGTTTTGAGAGAATGCTCGAACTGATCGTCAGTGAGTACACGACTGAATTAGATTTCAGTAATACCATCACTGGAGAGGTACCAGCAGAGTTGAAACAGCAGTTCTCAGAGACTCTCAAGAAAATAAAAGATGAGATCAACGAATTTCTTCAGGTTGCTGCAGAATTCACAGGAGGATCATTGTTTGATATAGGTCTCCTCGCAAATCTGCCTGATGCATTAAGTGTGACTGGCAAAAAGTTGATGCTAAATCCCAAAGGCATTTTAGAAGGCGAGATCGATGACAAACCTGCTCTGAGGATACTCTACCTTGCAGGATTGGTAGAGAAGGAGGTCCGTGATGAGGAATCATGGATCGTACCAAGGTG
>JAEOUB010000303.1 GCA_016839545.1 Candidatus Kariarchaeota archaeon
AAGTTCAATGAACTTGATGTCATCATCTGTCTTCTTCTCCATCTCCTCATCAAAATTGGGAGGAAGGAAGTGCATACCTTTCTTGTTGGCACTCTCAAGGGCGATGTGATTTCCGAGTGTCTTGTTCTTGGAGTCAAGTAAAAGGTTGAATTCTCCATCCCAACCAACAGAAAGCAGGCCAGATGCAGACTTGTCTGCGAGGAAGCGACCGAGTTCGGCATCAATTCCCGTTTCCCACCTGTCAAGTTGACCGAGGATAACCTCTCTGAACTCATCCAGCTTGTCTGCTGGTATACCATCAGATATCTTGAAGCCGAGAATCGAGACTGCAGTTCCATGGCCATTGACATCCATGACGGTGATTCCTGGAAGTGAGACAAAACTCATCTTAGGCAGATCTACCACTGTCAGAGTGTTTCCTATTCGCACGGTGGTTGTATCTCCAAAATCATTGACTCGTAGACCCGCAATCCGTACGACCGTTCCATCCTTGGTATCATTGACATAGATACCGGGCAGATTAACCTCAGTACCATTCTCAGATTCCGTGATACCATATGAGCTGAGATCGATCTCAGTAAGCTTATTAGAGAGTCTCTCCACGAAAGAACCGAAATTGGTTGCCAGTAATCCGACGTATTGCTGGAGTTGATCAAGACTTGGAAGCTCAAGTGATTGCAGGTCAATATTCGCCAACTACTGCGAGACATAGTCCTTGGACAGGGATTTGAATTCCTTCTTGGGAATGAGCACAGTACTCACACCCTCAAGACGCTCAGCAACTTTCTGCTTACCATCATCTACAATATTCTGTGCGTTCCCGATGACCAGTGCACTCATCTTCCCTTTGGTCTCCTCAAGAGGGATCACAATACTGCCAGGCTCGATTTTCAGACCGGCTTTTGAGGAGAGATCCACCATGGTCTCCTTATCGACAACCATACCCATTCGTTTCTCCAGATCTAGATCTTTGAGAATATCAGGCGTGCTCTCAAAGAACATCCCGATTGCCTGAGTACCCAGCGGGTTCTGTTTGAACCGCTTAACTGCATCCATTGAGTAGACCAGCGAGACCACCGCACCGATGAGGTAGAAGACTCTGAGAAGTTGCCATTCCTCTCCGACAACACCGTGGTACCTGACTGTGAAGAACAGGATGAAGAAATTGGAGATAAAGCTCTCCTTGAGGGCAACAGAAGGTAGTCTTGCATTGCCCACTGTCAGTTCAACTCGACTCATCGTCTGGTTGAAGAACTGCATGAAGCCGAAAAGGAATGGTTCGATGAGATAGGCGACAAAGAGGTAGGGAACTGCCAGTTGGGGTTCGATATCGGGGCCGATATCATCACCACGATTGCGAACAAACATTGCAACAAGCAGACCAGCAATCATAGCACCACGGAGCAATCCACGGGCAATTATCATGGGGTAGAGACGTCCGGGAATATTAGGATCTCTAAGCTGGTCAAAATAGCGTGAGCCGAACCAGAAGACGATGAGTGAGGTCACTGCCAGTCTACTGATGAAAGCTACCGGTAAGGTCACATCAAACAAGACAAGATCCTCAGTAACTTTGTTGGCACCGGTACGATAGGCCAAGTCAGCAAGGAAACCAATAATCATCCTGCGAAAAGCGGCAATATGGAGATCGTAATGATAGTTCAGATAGGGGATAAATGACAGTATACCCAGATATACCATGATACCGAGTGAGATGGCCATTGAGGCGAGTACCAGGATTCCATCGGAGAACAGACCTCCGAAGAGCCAAAACAAGGCAGTCACCGTACCTATGAGTTCAAGACGGTTATCGGAGCCAAGAAAGGGGCTCATCGTTCGTAGTGTCTGGTTCATAAAATAATCTGACATTAGACCTCTCCAAACTATGAATGAGCGTACCCTGTTAAAAGACCAATTAAACCCTAACGTTAAACAATAAATGTGCAGGTAAATGAGGGTGAGACAACTATTTCAAAGACCTGCGAGTAATTCCCACAGATTTTTATTTACGCCTGAGAAGAGCTGAATAATGATAGATCCACCCGAAGCGCCACGCAAGGAACACACCATCAGTGTGCACGGTGAGAGCTGGGATGACCCCTACTTCTGGCTCCGTGACAAGGAGAACCCCGAAACCATCAATTATCTGGAGAAGGAGAACGCCTATACCGAGGAGCAGATGGCCCACACCGAGGTCTTGCAGGATGAATTGTTTGGTGAGATGAAAGCCCGGATTAACGAGACAGATCAGGGAGTGCCCACAAGCGAGGGTGGCTACCTGTACTACTGGCGAACCGAGGCAGGGAAGAACTACCGTATCTACTGCAGAAAGCTGGATATGGAGGGATCACCTGAAGAAATCATGCTAGATGTCAACCAGCTGGCAGAGGGCAAGAAATTTACCAGTATTGCCAGTCTGAAGGTCAGTCCTGATCATCGATTGCTGGCATACAGTGTCGACCACTCGGGTTATGAGACTTATGAGATCCACATCAAGAACCTGATGACCAACCGGGAGTATGATTATACTATTGAGAATACGGGAGGAAGCCTGCAATGGGCGACCAACAGTACACTGTATTACAATACCCGTGATGACATTCACCGGTCGTACCGTATCCATTTCCATACACTTCATGCGCCTGATGCAGATGAGGTGATCAAGGAGGAGGAGAATACTGAGAAGAGTTTGTGGATGTTCAAATCTACTGACAATCGCTACCTGTTTGTCAATTCTACTGGCCGGGAGACTGACCAGATATTCTACATCGATATTGAGAGTGAACCCAAAACACCTGTGATGTTTAACGAGATCATGGAGGACGTGGAATTTGATGTTGATCACCACCAGGGACACTTCTACTTCCTGACATCAAAAGATGCCAAGAATTTCAGGATGTGTAGAGTGGCTGTGGGCAAAGGCATGGAAGACTGGGTGGAGCTGATGCCCCATAATCCCAAGATCAGATTACTGTCGCTGCAGATGTTCCGAGATTTTGGTGCTGTACACTACCGTATGAACGGTCTGACCAATGTCCGAGTATTCAATCTTCCTGATTTTGATGATCATACCATCGAGCTTCCCGAGAGCTTGCATGTGGTCTACTTGGGAGATAATCCCAATTTCCGGGCAACCCACCTGAGACTGAGCTATAGTTCTCCTGTGACACCGAACACGGTCTATGACTACGATCCCAAGAGCCGGGAACTGACAGAGAGGAAAGTCGAGGAGGTTGAGGGATATGATGCCTCACAGTTTGTTGCAGAGCGTAAGCAGATTGCAGCACGAGATGGTACCATGATACCTGTAAGTATTGCCTACAAGAGAGGTAGCCCCAGACCAGGACCGCTGCTACTCTATGGCTACGGTTCCTACGGTATCAGCACAGAACCCAATTTCAATTCTATCAGGCTATCACTGCTGGAGAGAGGTGTCACCTTTGTGATGGCACATATCCGAGGTGGTGGTGAGATGGGCAAGGAGTGGTACCACGCAGGCAAGATGAAGAAGAAGATGAACACCTTTACTGACTTTATCGATGTTGCCCAGGGACTACTGCGAGCAGGTCTTACCACCTCTGACAAGATGTCCATCATGGGTGGCTCTGCCGGAGGGCTGCTGGTTGGTGCTGTGGTCAACATGCGACCTGACCTCTTCAAGAGTGTGGTTGCCGTCGTCCCCTTTGTCGATGTGATCTCCACCATGCTGGACGAGACCATTCCACTGACCACGTTTGAATTCAAGGAATGGGGAAATCCCAAGATCGAGGATGAGTTCAGATACATGATGAGATATTCGCCGTATGACCAGGTTGGAAGTGTCTCAACAGACTATCCCGATATGCTCATCACTGCAGGTCTCAATGATCCCCGTGTTCACTATTGGGAACCGGCCAAATGGTGTGCCAAGTTACGCGACATCAAAACTGACTCAAACAAGTTGTTGCTCAAGACCAATATGGGTGCCGGCCATGCTGGGGCGTCTGGTCGATACGAGCGTCTACGAGAGCAGGCATTCAACTATGCCTTTGTGCTTGACAGTCTCAATCTCACAATGTGAAATCCTCCTGATCATTTCACCTCTCCTGTCGAGATAATATTGCCATCTTCCGAGTAATTGCATATCTGCTATTCTTGCCACTATTCATCCCACGCAACATTTATTTTCTGACACTCAATCTGAGGTATGCATGGCGAAAATACGCGGGTCAATCTTCCTTGGTGCATCGCTGCTACTGATAGCATACGAGATCTATTTTCTTGTTATCGAGCCGATCCTCAACCAGGATACTGACCTTTCTCTGACATCAAATCAGTACTGGGCTATAGTAGTACCCATTCTGATCTTGATCTCGTTACTGGCCGGTGCAGTGGGGTGGATAGGCTACACTATGATTGTGACGCCGGTGCCTATTCGGTTGGACTACGAGGAAGCATACGAAGCTGCTGCTGCAGGTGAAGACATTGGAACTGATGAGCAGACTGAGACCCAGGAGTAAGAAGATGCTGGGAACCCAGGTACTGGTTGCCTTTGTGGTGCTGTTTGTACTACCGACGATTGTACTGGGAGAGTTGATCTACCAGGCATCACGGACCACGGAGTACAGTGATCCTCAGGGACTGCAACAGCATGACCTGTTTGTCAGGGATGAGGTACGTATCAACCTCTGGCATACACAGGGTCAGGACAGAGTGGTCGTGATTGTCCACGGTCATGGAGATCATGCGGGGATCATGTTTGACAATTATGGTGCATTTTTCACCGAGCAGGGTTATGACCTGTTGCTGGTGGATCTGAGAAACCACGGGCTGAGCCAGAATCATCCCCCTGTTACCATGGGGGTCGAGGAGCATGCTGATGTTGTTGCAGCCCTTGAATGGGCAGATGATACCTGGGATGAGATACTTGTCTTTGGTACCTCTATGGGGTCTATTGCCTCGCTGCTGGCAGTTCATGTGGCAGTGGGAGATGGAATGAATATCTCCGGCCTGATCATGGATTCATCCTTTTCCGACCCGGTTGCGGTGATGAATAATAATTTTGAGAAGAATTCCATAGTACAGCCATGGAGGTATCTGATAGTACAGTACCTGACAAAGCTGCGATCCAATATCGATCAATTTCCCGATATCTTAGATACTCTGCAGGGCCTGAAGGTGTCCACCCTGATTGCCCATGGCAGTGCAGATGTCGAGGCTCCCCTCTCATTCCTGCTGGAGGTGGATGACCTGGGGAATGACCATATTGTCACCTCGATGATCAGGGATGGAGAACACTCCAAGCTGTATGAGCATCCCAGTTACAACGAGGTACTTCAGGAATTTGTGGAGGGACTGGCATGAAGACAATTGAGGAGATCAAAGCAGCCCAGTTTGATATCAAGGAATATACCTACAGGAGTGCCAAGGGTATATTCAAGGCAATTCTGAGGTTCAGCTATGCAGTGTCATCAGAGGGCCTGTTCTTCCTGGAGCAACTGGACAAGGGTCAGGGGTTCCTGATGGCTGCCAATCACGGCTCTATAGTCGATGCCTTTGTCATGGGCCTGGAGGTCAACACTCACAAGATCAGATTTGTTGGCAGGCAACGTACGCTGTGGGGCAATCCCATATTCGGCAAGATCAATAATGTTATCGGCACTATTCCGGTGCCGGAGAGAAAAGCCGGTAGCAAATCCTCTGTTATCGATTCCTCAGTGCAGGCCCTTCGTGAGGGAGCTGCTGTGGGTATCTATCCTGAGGGTGCAATTCTGAACCGCCGTAAGAAATTCGAGGGCAAGACAGGAACTGCACGGATGGCACTGGAGGCGGGGGTTCCTGTACTTCCCGTCGGCCTGATAGGTACTGACGGACTGTGGCCCTACGGGGCGAAGATGCCCAGGTTGGGTGTCCATGTGGAGATGATTGTGGGACCACCCTTGTTCTTTGAGAAATATCACGGGATGCAGGACAACTTTGAGGTGGTCAATTATGTGCGTGATGTTATTATGCGGGAGATCCGCCGGCTATCAGGCTGGTATGCAGTTCCGCCAGAACATATAATAAAGTGGCATACCTACTACAGAAAGCTCGTTCCCCCGAAGATCTGAGATCTGATGCTGCAGATTTATCC
>JAEOUB010000304.1 GCA_016839545.1 Candidatus Kariarchaeota archaeon
CATTTTATTAGTTCATACCTCTCTTGATTTCTGTCATATTCCAGGTTGAGATTAATCTGAAGAGAGTCATTAGAGCCGAATGAGTCAACCTGCACAGAGTGATCAATTACCAGATCAGTGGGGATGAGTGGATTGATTTTCTCAGGATCTCCTCCCTCGGCCGCCATTGCATCTCTCATTGCAGCGAGGTCAACAATCAAAGGGACTCCGGTGAAATCTTGTAATACTACTCTTGCTGGCATGTATGGTACATCTTTCTCAGCAGTACCATGAGGCCAGTTTGCCACGGTATTGACGTCTTCAATAGTCACTAAAAATCCATCATAATTACGTACTACATTCTCTAACAGCACCCGGATTGAGTATGGCATGGCATCAAGGTCCACACCTTTGTCTCTTAATTTGTCAATCCGGTACACGACCACTTCCTCACCCAGAAGTGTCTCAGTGGATTTGATCTCTTTTAGATCAGCATCTGTTAAAGTTACCATAGATCGCGAATTGAGTCTCAAATTAATTAGTTTTCCTTTGAAATACAGCAGGAACCTTCTCAAATACCACTGATATCACCCATTCAGGTGCCGCACTTTGTTAGTTCGAATTAGCGTGAACTACGTTTATAAATCAAGGAGTAACTGACCTCTTATCGTGATTTGTTCCAATTGTAACCACGACAACCCAGACAATGCAAAGTTCTGTTTGGAATGTGGAAACAAACTCCAATCTCTCTGCTCAAATTGTAGCACCCCACTTCCTCCACAAGCAAAATTCTGTCTAGAATGTGGTACGAAAGTTGGAACAAAAGAACCTGAACCAGCCTCACAACCTCTTTCGCAGTATATACCCAAAGCCCTCCTTGATAAAATGAAAGAGGCAGAAAAAGCAGGCGGTATGCAAAATGAAAGAAGAATAGTCACAATGCTATTCTGTGATCTCCAGGGTTCAACTGCGGCAGCTGAACAACTCGATCCCGAGGAATGGGTTGAGATTATGAATGGGGCGTTTGCCTACCTGATCGAACCTGTCTACCGGTACGAGGGAGTGATTGCCCGATTAATGGGGGATGCAATACTTGCATTCTTTGGAGCTCCTATTGCTCATGAGGATGATCCTGAACGAGCCGTACTTTCAGGCATAGACATTATAGAGAATATTAAACCATATCTTGCTGAGATTGAACAGAAATGGGGAATTGAGGTCAATGTTCGTGTCGGTATTAACACAGGATTAGTAGTAGTCGGAGAAATGGGATCTGATCTGAGAGTTGAGTACACAGCCATGGGTGATGCAATCAATCTTGCAGCCAGGATGGAGTCAACTGCAGAACCTGGTACAATCCAGGTCACCGAGTATACCTACAAATTAATTAAACCAATTTTTGATGTTGATGAACTTGGACCTCTAGAAGTCAAAGGAAAGGTAAAACCGATCAAAACGTATCGAGTTCTGAGGAAGAAGGAACAGCGAGAATTATTACGTGGTCTCAAAGGTCTTGACTCTCCCCTGGTTGGCAGAGACGAGGAATTTGATGTTATCATGGCAAAAATTGGTGAGATGATGACTGGTAAAGGACAGATAATCTCTACTATCGCCGAAGCAGGTATTGGGAAGTCTCGGCTGGTTCGTGATATCAAGGAACAACTGCTCAACGAGGGACGACTCAGGATATCAAACATGCTCTCTGAGGGAGATGAAAACAGGATCCTATGGTTGGAAGGCGTCTCACTTTCCTATCAATCGACAGCACCCTACACTCCTTTCAAGGTCATCCTCACCAAGTATCTGGGTCTTGAACAGATAACAGATAACACTGAGAAGTACATGAAACTGAAGCGGGTGCTACTGAATAACCAGATAGATGAGGACTTCTGTCCGTATATTGCCAAGATGATTGATATCAACCCAGTAGGTGAGGACAAAGACCGAGTTCTCTATCTAGATCCACCTGCGCTCAGGGCAAAAATATTTGAAATCTGTCACAAGCTCTTCACCAAGTGGTGTGAGAATGCTCCACTTGTGATGGTTCTGGATGATGTCCACTGGATCGACAACAGCTCACAGGAGCTACTCAAAGCACTGTTTTCTCTGGCTGAAACTGGAAAAATATTGTTTATCCTTATGTTTAGACCTCGCAGAGAGGAACCATCGTGGGAAATACATGAACATCTCATAAGGAAATACAATTACATCTACACACCTCTGGAACTGACCCCTCTGGATCCCTCTCAGGCACGTTTCCTGGTATTCAATATTTTGAAAATTGAGGGTCTGTCTGAGGAGGTACGAAACCTGATACTTGACAAGTCTGAAGGCAACCCCTTCTTCCTTGAGGAAGTCATTCGTGCCATGATCGACCAGAATATGATTGAACGCGATGGTAATCACTGGAGAGAAGTAGGAGAAATTGAAGACATATCTATACCTGACACCGTTGCGGGGGTACTCACAACCCGGTTAGACCAGCTGGATGAACAACTCAAACGAACTCTGCAAACTGCAGCAGTGATTGGCAGAGAGTTCAAACTATCATTACTCTCACAACTTGTGGATGATTCCACAGATATTCGTTCCCACCTGATAGAACTGGAGAAGAGAGAACTCATCATTTCTGTCCATGAGAGCTCCGAACCCACATTCCTCTTCAAGCATCCACTTACTCAGGAATCCGCATACAACTCTCTGTTGATGAAAAAACGGAGAGAACTTCATAACCGTATAGCTCATACCCTTGAGAAAGAGGTTGTTCCCAAGGTAATTGACATTGCACACCATTTCTATGAAGCCAGAGAATTTGATCATGCCATTCCCTACCTGATTAAATCAGGGGATGAAGCATTTCAGAGCTATGCAAGTGAGGAAGCAATTCAGCACTACAAACGGGCAGAGAGTATTCTCAATGAAGATACTGATGTGATGAAAATCCATGATCTCTACCAGGGTCTAGGTCAGACTTACCTGCTTCTGGGACAGGCTGCAGAGTCAATTCAAGCCTATCAGAACTTGCTATCCATTGCAGAAGCAAGAGACCATGTGGAATGCAAGGTAAATGCCCATAATCAACTCGGTTTTGTCAAGCTTTTTGGATTGGGAGAGCTGGATGGTGCCATAAATCATCTGTCTGTGGCAGAAGAGCTTGCTACTGCAGCTGACTACCAGTTTGGAATTGCTCAGAATTACATGATCATGTGTAATGTCGAGACTGTTTCAGCTCAGTTTGAGAGCGTGGAACAGCATCTGAAGATAGTAGCTGAAATTGGAGAGGAGCTTGAAGAGAGTAATACTATGCTCTATGGTCGATCTCATATCACAAATACACTATTCTACACAGCCCGATACGATCAGGCCATTGAGTATGGGGAAGAGACTCTTTTGATTGCCAAGGAACACGACAATAAGGCTTACATCAGCGAGTTATTGTCCAATTCACTCTCTATGTCCTACTTCATGACCGGTGAGATTGATGTTACATGGAAACAGGCAATGGAGGCATATCAGCTCTCCTCACAGATATCCATGCCCACATATATCGTATTTGCAGCCACTACGCTTGCAGAAGTATGTCTTTCCCGCGGCCATTATGAGGAAGCACAGAATTACATCATGATTGCATTGGAACTGAGTCATCAACTGCCAATATCTGGTTTTCGTCTGTTTCCCCTCTCATGCGAGCTTTACATGCTCATGGATCTCAAGTACCCGAAAGATCGTGTAGATGAGGTAATGAGTCAAATTGAAACCCTAATACAGGATCCATTTGGAGGCTTCCTTGCCTCAAAGTATCAATCTATACGGGGTCATTATCATCTTCGACAGGGTGAGCTTGAACAGGCTGAGGAGTACTTCAGAAAGGTACTGGATGTGCCTGGTACTCTTATGCATGTCTATGAACCTCATGCGAAAATTGGACTTGTGGGTCTCTATCTTGCTCAGAATAAACTCGATTTGGCCCAAGCCCAGCTTGCCGACTTGGAGCAAATCCTAGTGGCCAAAAACATCAACTTGCTATATCCTGAATTCGCATTAATCTCCTCTCATGTTTACCTTGCTTCAGGAAAGCGAGATGAGGCAATAGAGATCCTCAACAAAGGGATAGAGAAAGCGGAGAAATTCGATTTCGCTCCAACTATCTACAAGTTACATGCAGCCTTGCTTCAAATCGTAGATCCAAGTGATACTCAGGTGGATCTCATCAAGCAGAAGATGGTTCTTGCGTCTGAAAAGATTAGCAACCGTTTTATGAATGAAGATCTAAAAGAGACCTATCTCAGGTCTATAAACACAGAGAGCCCCTGACGTGATATTATGTCTAGCAGAAGAAAACAGAAACCCATTATTTTCACAATCGATGATGAGGTAAGTGTCCTTAACGCAGTTGAGCGTGATCTACGCCAGAGATATGGTAAAGAATTCCGTATTATGAAGAGTAGTAATGGGAATGAGGCACTTGATAACCTCAAAACACTCAAGACACGGAATGCTACCGTCGCTCTATTCGTTGCTGATCAAAGAATGCCAGAGATGGAAGGTACCGATTTTCTAGAACAGGCATTAAAACTGTATCCTGATGCAAAGAAAATTCTTCTCACTGCATATGCAGATACTGAAGCAGCAATAAACAGTATCAACCGCATTGGTTTAGATTTTTACCTTACCAAGCCTTGGGATCCTCCAGAACAGAATCTCTATCCAGTTCTTGATGATTTGCTTGAGTCATGGGAAGCTGATTTTAGACCTCCATATGATGGAATACGGGTGATAGGTACATTGATGAGTGCATTGAGTCATACTGTCAAGGATTTCCTAGCCCGGAATCGAATTCCATACCAATGGGTGGATATCAACTCAGATCCGAGTATTGAGGCACTCATTGAACAAATGGATTTGCAGCTGACTCAAATTCCTATCATACTCTTTCCAGATGGGACAAACCTGGTAACGCCTACAATAGAAGATGTTGCAGAAAAACTTGAGCTTAAGATGCAGGCATCTGAAGATTTCTATGACCTTATCATTATTGGAGGCGGTCCTGGAGGATTGGCAGCAGGTGTCTACGGGGCTTCAGAAGGTTTACGATCCCTGATAATAGAGAAATCTGCCACTGGAGGTCAGGCAGGAACCAGCAGCCGGATTGAGAATTATCTTGGGTTTCCCAAAGGACTGAGTGGATCAGATCTTGCACGACGTGCCACTGCTCAGGCGATACGACTGGGTTGTGAGATCCTTGTCCCTCAGGAGGTTGTTGCTGTCGAGATTGACGGGAGTTACAAGCTTGTTACTCTCAAAGATGGCAAGATCCTCCGGTCTCATGCTCTTATCATCTCATCAGGTGTTGAAGTTCGAAGGTTCAATGTGCCAGGTGAAGAAGGGTTACTGGGAGCTGGTGTATATTATGGTGCAGCATTGACTGAAGCCGCACATTATAGGGATCAAGATGTCTATGTCTTGGGTGGAGGCAATTCAGCAGGACAAGCTGCCATGTTTTTCTCACGCTATGCCAAGAAAGTACATATCGTGATTAGACGACCAGATCTCACTGCTACAATGTCTCAGTATCTTATAGACCAGTTGGAGGCAACACCAAATTTCGAGTTGATTGCAAATACAACCATAGAGGAGATGCAAGGAGATGACAAACTTGAAACCTTGATTCTCAAGGATAATGAATCAGGGGAGTCTCGTGAGGTTGAAGCAGCAGCCCTGTTCATTTTCATTGGTGCTGCACCTCGTACAGACCTGGTATCTCATCTAGTGGAACGAGATGAGAAAGGCTATATCTTGACTGGAGTTGATCTGCTGTCAAGAGGCAAAAAACCCAAAGGCTGGAAACTAGATCGTGATCCGTTACTGTTTGAAACCAATGTTCCTGGAATATTCGCAGCAGGAGATGTCAGACATGACTCCTCAAAACGTGTAGCAGCAGCGGTGGGAGAGGGAGCTGTTGCCGTCCGTTTGGTACATCAGTACCTAAGGGAAGTATGACAATGGAACTCGAATTTCTTCGTAAAGTCAGTCTCTTTGCGAATCTCAATGATGAGGATCTGATGCATCTCAATAGCAGGGTTGAAACCAGACATCTGACCCAGGGTGAATACCTCTTCAACGAGGGCGATGACGGTGATGAAGCTTTTCTTATTGTGAAGGGACAACTCGAAGTTATCAAAAGCATGGGGAAAAGGCAGGTACTACTCGCAGTTAGAGATCAGGGTGAGGTAATCGGGGAGATCTCTCTTTTCCAAGATAATACCCGAACTGCATCGATCAGAGCCAGACGAGATACAGAACTGGTTGTGATTGATAAAGAGATGCTCAATGAAATGATCAGTCGGAGTCCAGAAGCAGCTCATTCCATTCTCAACACTATCATAGCCAGGTGGAATTCCACAGAGAGTCTTCTCAAGAACAGCGAGAAAATGGCCCAGCTTGGTACTCTAAGTGCAGGGCTTGCCCATGAACTCAATAATCCTGCATCAGCAATTGCGCGTTCTGCAGGCTCCCTCGAACAAGCCTTGGACGATTTCTTCGATATTGAAGCAGACATAGACAAGCTTGATCTCCAGGTCAATAAACAGCATTTACTACAGGAACTGAGGAATAAGATCAAATCAGCTGCTAAAGCTCCGCCCGAATTCAATAGTCTGATGCGAAGCGATTTGGAATATGAGATGGAAGAACTATTGGAAGAATATGATATAGAGGAATCCTATCTCTATGCATCAACCCTTGTAAATTTGCAATTCAATGAAAATGACGTGGAGAAAATGGCTGACCAATACTCAGAGGATGAATTTCCTATCATCATTAAATGGTTGGAAAAGTCATACATGGTATACAGTCTCCAAAATGAAATCAGTGAGGGTGCTCAGAGAGTGTCTGCTATAGTCAAGGCACTCAAGGAATATTCGTATCTTGATCAAGCCCCCTTACAGGAAATCAACATCCACGATGGAATAAACAACACACTGCTTATTCTCCAGTCTAAAATCAAAAAGGACTCAATTGATGTAAGAAAAGAATATGATGATTCAATTCCAAAGATTCAGGCATATGGAAGTGAACTCAATCAGGTCTGGACCAACTTAATCGATAATGCAGTTGATGCCATGCGTGAGATGGGTGATGATCACAAAAAAATTCTCACCATCCGCACTCGACGAAAGACGGATTGGATCATGGTTGAGTTGGAGGATAATGGTCCTGGGATACCGGATGATATCAAGGATAAGATCTTCAACCCATTTTTCACAACAAAGGCACCAGGCAAAGGTACAGGTCTTGGATTGGATATCTCATACAATATCGTGGTTGAGAAACATCAAGGAGATATCAAAGTCCTATCTCGTCCTGGATCTACCTGTTTTCAAGTCTATCTTCCAATTGACCTGGACCGAATTCAAGGTAAATCTGTAATGGATGAATTCATTGTTCCTGCAGATGAGAAATTGCTTGGCATTTTGGATGACTCAAAGACTGTAGCAGTAATCCACTTTCTGCATGATAAGGACAGTTCAGCACATGACATACCCCACTATCTTGCCGAACGAGATTTTGATGTCCATGGTATTGTGACGAAAATTGAACCTAATATTGAGGAAACAATCCCTCTTTACACAGATTTGGACGATATAGAACATTCCATTGATTTGCTTTTGGTCTTCGAGACAGGTACTCATGTTACCAAAATGATTGACAAAGCTGTGAGAAAGAACGTCAAGTATCTGTGGATGCAAGAAGGAGTTGTCAACGAGGAAGCAGCGTTGGAGGCTGTATCCTCAGGAATTGATGTTGTTATGGATACCTGTATCCGGGTAACCCATAACCGTTTGAAGGAGTGATTGTATGAGTAAAATTGAATTGGGTGTCTACGGAGTCCGAGGGTCTGCACCAATTTCGGGTATTCCCTATATTCGTTACGGAGGTAATACCGCTAGTTATACACTACGTACCTCTTCAAATACCCTCATCTTTCTTGATGCAGGTACAGGTCTCAGAATTGCTGAAAGACAGCTTCATCGAAGGGCTGAGGATGTCTACCTGATGATTTCTCATACTCATGCAGATCATATCCAAGGATTTGGTATGACTCAACTTCCATATTTAACTGATGTTGAGGGATATGAGGAGAAGAAGCTCAAGATTGTCGGTCCTCCTGGAATTACCAATGGACTCTCAACCTTCTACGATGGACATCTTATCTGGCCAGTCAAATTTACATCTGAAGAGAACCAGGGACCTCATATGTTTGGTATAGATTATTCTAATATTGTTGAGTATTCAGGGGATTTTCAGGAGATGCAGATTGACTCCACTACAACTGTAAAGATGTTGAGAGGTAATCATCCCGTTTCCGGTGGAGTTGTTCTGTACCGCTTTGAGATGACCAATCATGATGGTAATCCTGTGGTGATGGTCTATGCAACTGACAATGAGTTCGATTTCATCAATATCAATCAACCCAACCCTGATGCTGAGAATTACAAGAAGCGATACATGGAATTCATACGTGATGCAGATGTGTTGATTGCTGACGCCCAGTATACCAAACATGATTATTTTCATAGGTTCCAGGGCTTTGGTCACTCCTATCACCAGCAGATCATAGATCTTGCAGAGCAGAGTAATGTCAATCTTCTCCTGCTGACTCATCATCATCTCTATGAGGATGAATACATGGATGAGCTGAAAATGAACCTGGACGAATATGTCAAGGATAATAACTGTCGACTAAAGGTTAAACTAGCTCAGGAAGGACATATTTTGGAATATTAAAATCAACAGTAACCGACCTCACTCGACGATTTTATTAATTCCCACGTCATCTTCCATTCATGATATCAGAGGAATTTGATATTGCCAATCCAACCCAGACAGATGAGTATCTGACCTATTACAAGAGGATCAGGAAGGATACAGAGGATCTGGCATCACCTCTGGCAATTGAGGACTATATGATCCAGGCAATGACCAATGCCAGTCCAACAAAATGGCACTTGGGACATACCAGCTGGTTCTTTGAGGCGTTTATTCTAAAAAAATTCTCTGATCTGCAGAAGACTCAGGGTCTGATTACTGAGCCGTATACCCCTCAAAATGAGAAGTACAACTATCTTTTCAACTCCTACTACCAGGATGTGGGAACACCCTGGCCTCGTCATCAACGAGGCAATGTCTCACGTCCAACTGTCCAAGAAGTCTATGGCTTCAGAGAATATATTGACAGTTTTATGCTCAATGTACTCGACAGTAACCTGCGTGATGACAATGTTGAGGTCCTGACTATTTTGGGCGGGAACCATGAACAACAGCACCAAGAGTTGATCTTGACTGATATCAAATACAATCTCAGTATCAATCCCCTTTATCCTGTTTACAAGAAGACTGATACACTACAACCTGGACCAACTGAAATACCCGACCTAGAGTTTGTCCCCTTTGATAGCGGGGTCATTGAAATCGGCCACACAACACCCGGTTGTTTTGCATTTGATAACGAGATGCCTATCAAGAAGGTCTATCTGGAGAAGTACAAGTTAGCGAATCGGTTGGTAACCAATGGAGAATTCCTGCAGTTCATCAATGCTGGTGGATACCGGGATCACCGCTACTGGTTGTCAGAGGGGTGGGATAAGGTTCGTACTGAAGGCTGGTCCTCACCCATGCATTGGCACAATATCGATGGAACATGGCATAATTATACACTCAGCGGTCTCAAACGGTTGGATCTCAACGAACCTGTGACACATGTCTCATATTTTGAGGCAGACGCCTATGCCAAATGGAGTGGTAAACGTCTTCCGACTGAAGGTGAATGGGAACATGCTGTCAGAACTCTCGGCATAACACCAGAAAATGGCAATTTCCGTGAGAGCGGACTTTTGCATACACGAGCAGTGACATTTGAAGATATTGAGCAGCAAAAAGTTGCTCAGCTCTACGGTGATGTCTGGGAGTGGACAGCCTCTTCTTACCTTCCCTATCCGGGATTCAACGTACTTGCAGAGGGAATATCAGAGTATAATGGAAAATTCATGTCCTCACAGTTTGTCTTGAGAGGGGGCTCTTGTGTTACTCCAGTCGATCATATCAGGCCAAGCTATCGCAATTTCTGGCATCCCGATACCCAATTCCAATTCAGTGGCATACGTCTAGCTGAGTGACCAATAATTTCCTCTTTCAAACCAAGTAATTTTAACTCTTCAACCTAGTTGTGATGTGGAGTCAGGTCGTTCTTGGTGGGTAAATATGAGAAATTAGCTCAAGAGGATCAAGATACAGCTCAGGCAAGGTTCGCCAAAGATGTATTTCTCGGTCTGATGAGAACACGCAAGATGCTTCCCTCAAAATACATGTATGATAGTCGAGGTTCTGAGATATATGAGAAGATCATGGAGCTTCCAGAATATTATCTTGTGAAAGCTGAGTACGATGCCCTAGATCTTGCCAAACACCGGTTATCGACGATACTTTGTAAGACAAAATTCAATATGATTGAACTTGGAGCTGGAAACGGTTACAAGACTAAATTACTCCTTGATCAGTTCAAGAAAGATGACCTTGATTTCACCTATGTTCCGATTGATATCTCTGAAGGTGCAATGATCGAGCTGGTTGACTCATTGAACAGGGACATGCCTGAACTGGAGGTCAATGGTCTGGTTGCAGACTATTATGATGCTCTGGAGCATCTGAGAATTAATAGTGACCCACACACCAAGAACTTTGTTCTGTTTCTAGGTTCTAACCTTGGCAATTTTACCTTTGAAGATGCAACAGCTTTCATCTTCTCTCTGTGGAGATCTCTTAACCCCAATGATCTTTTACTGATAGGCTTTGATCTCAGAAAGGATATTGACCGCATGATTTCAGCTTATAACGATCCTCAGGGAGTCACAGAGGAATTCAATCTCAATGTTCTAAGACGAATTAACAATGAACTTGGAGGTAATTTTGATCTTGATGCATTCATCCATTATGAGCCTTACAATGTCTATGAAGGATCAATGGAGAGTTATCTTCTCTCACAAAAGGATCAGGAAGTGTATATTGAAAAATTTGGGAAAACATTCAGTTTCAAAAAGTGGGAACCTATCTTCATGGAACAGAGTTACAAGTACACACTTGAAGATGCACATAACTTGGCAGCAATAACTGGATTTGATGTGATGGAAGATTTTTATGACTCAAATTCCTTTTTCCTGGACTCTCTGTGGTGTGTGGATAGAAAAATAACTTAGTCAAGAGATTTGACAATCTCGTGATCATAGCACCAGAGTGCGTTATTATTCAACATTAAAATTACTGGGTGACCCATGGTCGTGGCATGTTTTGTCGTGTGCTGATTAGGACTTGAATCGCAGCAACGAGTTCCACCACAGTGCATACATGTCCGCAGATTTACCCATGTGTCACTTTTCAGTACACAATCAACACATTGTTCATAGTTACGAAATTTGTCAAGGTCAATAGCGTCAAAATGCTCACAAGAATCTGACATACCACTGCATTACACTTTTTCCTTATGAACGTTGGGTAGCTTCTCTATGATGACCTCCTCCTATTGTTTGAACACAAGATTTGAATGGATAGAGTCGCATAGAAATTATGGCACGTCCTCCTGTTTGGCAATCATCCGAGTGGCAGGAGGCCAAGAGAAAACTGCTGAAAGATAGCTGTCAACAATGTGGTGAAAACGAACAGCTTGCACTTGTGCATCTCTGGAAGCCACCCCGATACCGATCATTACTGGCTAAAGTGGAACTTGCTAAAATTGAGAATTTGGTACAATCAGGTGAGTTAGAGCCATTCACATTTGACGATGAACCTCGTGATAGCTGTCCAAGCTGTCAATCA
>JAEOUB010000305.1 GCA_016839545.1 Candidatus Kariarchaeota archaeon
ATCCCGGAATAGTGATTTTATTGAGCTCGACATCAATGATATCGACCAAATCCCATCCGAGATGATTCCTGTTGATCTGGATAAGATGTCGGCAAAAGTCACTGAGTTCCTGGAGATCCCAGCCCTCATAGGTATTCGAAAGAGAGTGGTACCCTAACTGTTCTTCAAGCTCTTTGTATCTCGTATCATCATCCATGTAATATGTGGTAATGATATTCAATAGCTGCTCAAAGTCTTTACCCCGAATAACCCCACTTGTTAGATCATATGAGTAAGGATAGTTTGCTTTTTTGTACAGGTTATCCTTTTTTGGCATCTCAAGAGGGATATTTGGTATCTCAGGAATCTTCATATCCAGTGTACTTCCCCTGTCATTGAAGCATCCTAGCCTAAAAAGGTTTGATGTTACCTAGTGTGTTCAAGCTAAAAAGGTATATTTTTTACACTACTCCTGCAGCCCCTTGCTCTTTGTGGGGGTTGAGGTGGACAATCTCTTCTGCATACTCTTTGATTTTGTTGTATTTCAGGTACACATGTAGCTTCTTGATCCTTGCTCGTTTGCCAGAAACACCAATTCCCTCTGCTTTCTCAAGGTAGAAAATAGCCTCCTCATAATCTCCTAATTCTGCAAATATTGAGCCTATGTGGTACATGATGAGACCTTGGTTGTAGTCATACGCAAGTGCTCTTCTCAGGCAGAACAGTGCACTATCATAGAGCCGTTGAAATTTGAAGCTAAGACCTCGAAGATACCAGAGTTTTCCCGACGGACGATTTCTGCAGACTCTCTTGAAGCAGTATTCTGCGAATCCGAAATCCTTCTCAAAGAAGAAAGATTTGGCAGAATTCTCCCAATCAAGATCTGATGTCAGCATCGGCTTGTACCCCCCGAAATATATCTGATAAAAAAATGGTTCTTGTGATACATTGTGAATTTGGTGAAATCAGGTCGTCTCAAATATGATTCTAGATCCCATTGTCACTCAATCTATTTTCAGTACTTTTCCAATTAGAATGACTTATGTTTGACCTGAATAGCGGTGGTTTATGGCAAGTAGTCTGACCCTTGTAGTCAATACCGTCGGTCTTATTCTCTTCCTTGGAACTCTCATGGGTGTCCTAGCTGAGAGATACAAACTACCGAAAATGATCCCCCTTCTCCTCGGTGGTCTCCTCATTTCATTTATTCAAAGTGATATTATTGTCGACATCACTGATGACTCTATCAAAGACGCAGCACTTGTCATAGCAGAGATTGGACTTCTTCTGATCCTCTACCAGGAAGGAATGCATATTTCCCTCAGACAGCTACGAGAGAATATACTTCCAATTACCCTGTTGGCAGTTATTGGTACAATCCTTACCACAACTCTAGTTGGTATAACAATAACTTTCTTCGCATCTACAATCCTTGGTAGTGATGCCCAGTTTATCTTCCTAGGATCGTTACTCATGGCAAGTATAGTGGTTCCAACTGACCCGGCCGCTACTTTCTCAATACTCAGGAGTTCGGGAGGTAAGGTCAAGAAACATCTGGAGACTATTCTCGGTGGTGAATCTGCGTTCAATGACGTGATTGCCATTATGCTGGTAATTGTAATTCTATTGCCACAGGTGGAAGCTGGCAACCAGGATCTGCTGCTGACCTTTGAATTCCTGATCATTGCCATCTGGCAGCTACTCGGAGGTATACTGTTGGGTGCATTTGTTTGTATCATCTCTCTCTTCTTCATTACAAAGATAAACAAGGATAGGGAGAATGCATCACTAACTCTTGCCTCTGTATTTGCCATCTTTGCTATTGCCCCAATCGTCAATGTTTCCGCCGCCATTGCAGCTCTGGCAGCTGGTATCCTTCTCGCCAACCCACAATATGTGAAAATGAAGAGAAGGTACACTGATGCATACATGACACCATTTTGGGATAAAGTTGTCTTCCTCATTGAGATCTTTGCATTCACCAGTGTAGGCTTCCTCCTAGGTACTGATGATTTCCTACAGTTCCTCCCATTAGGGTTCATCCTGTCCCTGATCGTCATCGCTGTTCGACTGTTAACCGTATTCATAACTACGGGTCCTCTAGATTTCTCTCATAAGACCGCGGATATACTCTCTGGCCGGGATAGAGTATTCATAGCATTTGCAGGATTCAAAGGCTTGACAACCGCTGTGCTGGCACTACTGTCATACGTTACCCTCGCTAAGGCAGAGTATGATGTAGGAGGTATCCAATTTGCCAACATTCTGCTGTATGGGTCACTCTTTCTCATCCTGATCTCAGGGACAATCCAAGGTCTCCTCCTGCCTACTCTCTCAACTCGATTGGATGCGTATGAAGAAGAGGAAATTGCCGCAGTTCACTAGAAATATTTCTAGTAGTATCTCAAATTTCTGAAAACACTAATCAGTTGCAAAATCGGCTGAAAAACTCAATTTCGCATAGCTAAGACTATACGCAATTATTTTGCGTCATATTTATTTTCTCAGATCTTCGATATTTTCATAAAAGAGCCGACCACGATGGGGATCTACTGGCTCTACCAATCCGAGGAACTTGAGCGGGTCTAGATACCATCTCAAACCATGCCCTGATGTATCGCGAAACTCAATGACAGTCCCCTTTGAAGAGTGTTCATAGATATTCCACCACGTGTATGTGGTTAGTAGTTTCTTACAGATATCAGAGGCATAGGTATTCTGTACCTGGGGACTTCCAGAGATAATACCCCAGTAATCAACCTCACATCTCCCAGCATGTTTGCTAATAGCTCTAGCCATATGAGTCAGATACTCGTTATACATCATATCGGCTGCGTCTCTCAGCAAGGTAAGATCTGGTGGTAGAGATCTGATATCGATGATAGAGCCCTGAGTATATCTCATGCCTGCTTCCTGCAGGAGAGATGATACTTCCGACTCATGGCGTTTTTCC
>JAEOUB010000306.1 GCA_016839545.1 Candidatus Kariarchaeota archaeon
CAAGTTCCTGGGAGTAGCGGTAGAAATAGCGGAAGAGAATGTGAAAGAGTGAGTCTCGAAAATCATCATCAGTCCTCATCTCAAATCCCTCGTGAAACTGTTCTGCACGTGCAGCAAAAGTGGGGTGGCGATCATTGGCTTTCTGTGCCAGTCCATTCAATTCCTGGGAATAATTGGCAGGGTTTTCCAGCCCGGTATGGTAGAGAATGAGTCTGTTCAGCCTATCGGGGTGGCGTTGTGCATAAACCTGTGCAATCCAGCCGCCTGCGGAATGTCCCAGCACATTGATTTTCTCAAAGCCAAGATATTCACGGAGGGCATCGGCATCATCTGCCAGCAGCTCATAGGTGAAACTGACATGCTCTGAGCGATCAGATCTGCCATGATCTCGCATGTCATAGTAGATGAATTGAAACTGGGACTCAAGGGGTTCAAAGATTGAAGGATACAGGGAATGATCCAGTCCCAGTCCTCCGTGCATAATTAGCAGGGGTATTCCCTGGCCTCTGATCTCGTAGTACAGCCGTGTGCCGTTGACCTCAGCGTGGGGCATTTGCTTCCCGACTTGTAAGCTGAGAAAAGGATTTCGATATGTGATTTATTCTGGCACCAGCTTGATGACTGGTATCTCTCGATCTGTGCGAGAGGCATAGTTGGCAAACCCGGGGTAGATACCCACTGCAATCTGCCACAGCTCCTCTCTCTCGGACCCATGGGTGATATGTGCAGTGACCGCAAATACCTCTCTACGGTGGCGTACCTGCATCTGTGGCTGCTTTCGGATATTGTGATACCAGCCGGGATAGTTCCTCTTACCCCAGTTGGAGCCAATCACCACCACATTGCCGTTGGAGGGCACTCCCACAAGTGGAATACTGTAGGCTCTGCCTGACCTGACGCCTGTGTACTCCAGGAAGACGATGGGCAGATCTGTCAGCAGGGATGCCAGGGTTCGCCTGCCCCTGGTGAGTTTAATCACAAACCGATCGACATAGGGGATGAAGGGAGCGATGAACCATGCACCAAAACGGGTCCGAACAAACCAGATGATTATTTTCTGAAGAATGTTGGGGTGGGGTTCCTTGAGCACTGTATACTGAGAATATCCATGATACTTGAATGATGGTTCTTCAGAGATTTCTGCAGGTTCATGATCTGCGGCGGTAGATGATTGCGAATACCACAAATAGAACTGACAGCCCTGCAAGGAGCAAAATAGGTGATATCAATGGTGATACCGAGGTTATACTCTCACCATCTAAGATGCGTCGAAGTGCCTCAAATGGGTCTCCTGTACTCTGCCCGACAGTTGTGGTGATAATGTAGAAGATTGCCACCAGGAAGATGATGAGATAGAAGATTCGGCCATAGCGATCAAAGCGGTCATCACTCATAATGAAATATGTGGATTTTGGGTATTTGAACCCTATCTATATAGAATTTGCAGAAAAAAACGGGCTCCGCGAAAAGTAGAACCCGTCAGAGCAAAGAACTCACTGCACACTTTGCGTGAGTATGGTTTTCAACACGTTAACTGATCACCGGGGTGATCACAGATAACTCCCAGGACCCAATGGGCCTGTCAGATCAGTTGATTGCCAATTTTACTGGCTTGGTCTCCTCAGCTTTGGCGACTGTGACTGTGAGGATGCCGATTTCCAGTGTCACCTTGGCCTCAGAGGGGTTAATGGGCCGGTTGAATGAGAAGGATCGCTTGTAAGCTGTCTGCCTTCTCTCCTTGCGGATGTACTTCAGCCCGTTTTCCTTAGCCTCCTCGACAGCAGTCTCGGAAGCTTCAGAAGTTTCGGAAGCCTCGGAAGTTTCTTCCTTTTCGACAAGTTTTGCAGCCTCAATTGTGAGCTCGTCTGATGTGGCAGTGACGCTGATCTCTTCCTGGGTAAAGCCGGGAAGTGCCAGCTCGAAGATGTAGTCATCCTCGGTCTCTGCAATATCGACAGCAGGGCTGATGGTCTCCTCTCTGAAGAGGTCGTTGGTCATAGTTCTGAAACGTCGTGCGTTTCGGTAGGGGTTGTAATAGCGTACGATTGACATAATATTTTACCTCTTTTTGTGGTAGGTGGTGTGTACCATCTATTCAATAGTAGTGAACTTTTGGTACTATACTATATTACACATAGCTTGTATATAAAGACTAGCTTGGGTCAAAAAACTCCTTCACGCCTACTATAAGCCCACAATTCTTGAGAATAAGTCAATTTCCCCGGTGTCTTGAGCTCAATGTCTCAAATATCGACATATCTTCTTTTCCGATTACTAGCCATCACAATTGCCACAACTACCAGTGATAGAGGTACAGTCGGACTAGAACCAGTTTCTGTCGGGTCTGACGTCTCCTGTGAACTACGTACAATTTCTGAACTACTGTTAACACTGTCTGATGAGGTTGTGGGATCTGATGTCACACTTGTTGTATCTGGTGTGGACGTATAATTCACCTCAATCGGTGTCATATTTTCTAC
>JAEOUB010000307.1 GCA_016839545.1 Candidatus Kariarchaeota archaeon
ACTCCACCTCAATATGAACAAGATAACGGAGCTGGATCCCGATGTCTTTGCATCCCTTCCTCATCTGTCACATGTTGTCCTCGATCACAATGGGCTGGAATCCATAGATCCAGGGCTGTTCTCAACAGATATTACCCATTTGAGTCTGCGATCAAATGAGATAGACACATTCCCACTTGAGCTTGGTCAGAACTTGGACCATCTCCAATTTCTCGATCTGACCAACAATCGTATCAACTATCTAGAGGAGGGAGTATTCTCTCCTCAGCTCCGCTGGCTCAATCTCTCAAGAAATCACCTTCAGCTCATCCCCCATCAACTCTTTGTGGGGCTGGATAATCTGGAGATTCTCGACCTTCAGATCAATCAGCTGAGGCGAGTTAGCCCTGATCAGTTTGCAGGTCTTTCGAAGCTGATAGCCCTGTTTATGCATCACAACGCCATAGCACACCTTGATCCCCTGCAGTTCTCAGACCTGCACAATCTTCTTGCACTCAATCTGAGCTACAACCAGCTACCAACCTTGCCTCCTGAACTGTTCTCATCCCTCAGCAAATTACGGGAACTTAACCTGGAATACAACCACCTGAATTCCCTGGATTCAACTCTCTTTCCTGCGATGCCCACTCTTGAGCGTTTGTTTCTTGCAGGTAATACCCTGACAGTCTTGCCCGGAGATGTATTCAGCAGGCTTCCTGCATTGAGATGGGTGCGACTCAAACATAACCTGTTTGAGACCCTTCCGGATACCCTATTTGATCATAATCCACAGATACAGGAGCTCTCTCTTAACAATACCCCATTAATCCGACTCCCTCAATCAATCAAACATCTATCTCATCTCACACGTCTTTCCACAGAAAATACTGAGCTGCCTCCCCTTTTCAAAAAATATTACAATTCTCGATCGGCAATTCAAAAATTACAGGATCAGATTGGGATCACAGTTGACTAGACCACTATGGCACTCTTGTAGGTTACATTGAGTATTTCAGCCAGTTTTTCCAGCATTTCCGCAGTCATTGAAGTAAGATCATAGCTAGGTTCCCAGCCCCACTGACGTCGTGCCTGACTGTCATCAAGTGAATTTGGCCATCCATCTGCAATGTCCTGCCTGTAATCTGGTTGGTACTCAATGGTAAAATCAGGGAGGTGTCTCTGTATCTCAGAGGCCAGTTCAGATGGTGTGAAATTGAAAGCACCAAGATTGAATACTCGCTGTTCCAGAATGCTTTCTTCCGCCCTGAGCAGGTCGACAGTCCCCTTGAGACAGTCTGGCATATACATCATGGGCAATCTGCTGTCAGGTCTGAGAAACGAGGTATATTTCCCGTTTTTGAGTGCCTCGTAGAAGATCTCAACTGCATAATCTGTGGTCCCCCCACCGGGCAGTGCCTTGTAGGAGATGATACCGGGATAGCGTAGTGATCTGAAATCCAAGCCAAATCTCTGATGATAATATTCACCCAGCAGCTCTACCCAGACTTTAGTCACACCGTACATGGTATTGGGTCGCATGATAGTCACATCTGGGGTATCTACTGAGGGAGTAGATGGTCCAAATGCAGCAATCGAGCTGGGTGAAAGTATTCTGAGGTTATATCTCTTGGCCACATCAAATGCGTTCTCTGTACCCCTGGCATTGACTTTCAGTGCCAGTTCCGGGTTACGCTCACCAGTGGCAGACAGTATCGAGGCATTGTGGACAATCCAATCGATATCATAGTCCACCACAGTTTTTGCAAAACCCTGGGAATCAAGGACATCGAGATAGACATAGGGTCCACGCTCACGCTCCTCAACGCTGACCTGGGTAATGTCAGATGCAAAAACCTGCTCTCTGCCGTAGATTGAACGGAGAAGCTCTATAAGCTCTGTGCCAATCTGACCGCGAGATCCGGTAACCAGAATATTTGTCATGGATGACTACCTATCCAGACCCCCATCCACGGTTTAATTATAATTCGGCACTTGTCTGAAGGATTCATCAATTGATGATGGTGATCTCGAGAGTGATTTCCTGATCTGGTGACTGCAGTAGTTCCATCAGCTCGCGAGGCATCTGGGCTGCTGTCATATTGGTATTTATTGTCACTGTCCTGCCGTCCACATGTGAACTGCGACGGAAGACCATATCGTGGTCATGTGTGAATGTCATATCAGGATGACCCTGTCCCCGAATTTTCAGAAGTATGTCACCACATGCAAGTTTGAGTTCTACCTGTCCACCTGTTTTCAGATGCGTTTTCAATTCCTCAGGCAGGGTTGAGGCAGCATGAGTTGCTCTGACAGCGATGATACAGTCTCCCTTGGGTGTAAGATGCTGTTCTGTGGTGAATTGGAACGTTGTCCGGTGGTTTCCCAGTACATTAGCATGTCCCCAAGCTTGGATCATAACCACATCTTGCCATAGCTCTTGTACTTGAAAAGCACTTGTTTGGATTGAGATATGACCGATCTTTCAGAAGGTGAGAATGATCGTATTGGGATACTGTCAGGGGGAATCCATATAGGTCTAGGATGGGTGGCGAACATACCCGGGTAAAACTCATGGTAAAGAATCTCTCCAATCCTCTCAATGCTCGAAAGGTAGCTCAGATCATCGCAGATGACTGCATCAATTCAGGCATCAATATCGATGCCCGGGATATCAGCGTGTTTCTCTCAGATCACCGGATCAGTGATCTTGAGACTGCACTCAAGCAACTGAAAAACGAGCAACTGCTTCCCCAGGAGTACTTTGTATCCGAGGCTTGTCGTGATATCCTGCTGGAGGAGGAATTTATTGATGAGCATCACCAGATTACACAGGACACCGCACAGTCACCTGAGGCAATGGTTGATCTACTGGGTGATATTGATACCGGGTCGGTTGAGTTCAGAACCCAGTACGAGAGTTTGAAGAACAAACTGGTCAAAACTTCATCAGGAGGTATCTCAATTGAGGGGCATGAACTTGACAATTTCGATCGCAAATTCGGTCGACCCATGAAATATTTTACCGAATATCTTCTGGAGCAGGGTAATCAGATATCTGACCTGCAGTCATTTGCAGTGGTCTACGCCACCGACCACCTGTCTCTGGGTGACAATTCCAAGGAGGACATCTACTACCTGATGTTTGACCGCTTTGACCAGATCTCTGCCTATCTCGAATCTGCACTGGGATTTCGCTACAGTTGGCCTGTTGTTTCTGGTACCAGTTTCATCGAGCTTGGCAAGCGATTCTCAGTCGCCCCTGAGCTGTCAGAATTTGCCAAGAAATTCAGAGGGATTTCAGGCCTGGATACCTATCCAGACCATGTAATACAGTATCTTTTCTACCAGATGATCACAGGTCCCCTAATTGATGAGATGGTGGCCAAGAAGATCATTTTCCGCTGGGCAGATACTATCGATGATGTCTCAACACCCCTGCAATATCTTATCCCTCCACCGGATTTCAACATGGATCGTAACCTGAGAGAGATGCTGACACAAGCACTGATCGCACACACCCTGTTGTTCCGTATTGATCCAGAATCCCACAGCCTGCAGGATGTCATTGACGAGGTCAGGGATCTTGATCCCTCCACTCGCAGTACCTACCTGGCTAAGAAACTGGAGGCTGCACTTACTCGTAGAACAGTTGCTCTTCAATTTGGAACCACGCTGGCCAATTTTCTGGAGAATTTCAAGACCAATCCGGCTAAAGTGACACCATTTCTCGATGTGACACTTCGCTACTACTCCAAGACAGAGACGATCAAGACCCTGCTGGCCACTCTTGAGCATTCGGTGAGAACCGGGTTGAAAAATTCAACCGGTCTTGTCCGCCAGCACCTCAAGAAGGTTTCAGATGATGATGTAATCAATTCAATCCATGAGAACATGACAAAGAGTATGTTTCATGCCATAGAGCAGACCCTTCCTGAATTTGAGAATATTATTGTTGAGAAACAGATTGATTACCTGGAGCTGGATCGTATCCTGCGAGGCCTCAATCCGGTAGCTATCAAGACCTTCTTCCTCGATGTACTGGATCAGATTTTTGGATATACCAGCCAGTATGCCAAGAGCTTCGATCAGGAAGCAACAGGTCCCGTCAGTTCTGAGGGAGGGATGACCGAGCTCACCCAGGACTTTCTCAGTACTGCAAATTACCATGGATCCAAGAACTGGGATCTGAAGACATTTATCAACAACATGGTGGAAAATGGGTTGGATAGTATGCTGGCAGAGCGAATCTGCTATATCAGCAGCTATATCACCTACCAGGTGGCATCCAAGGAGGGTAGCAATGGAGAATCCATGCTGCTATCACTGATCAAACACTACGAGTCAAAAGCACATACACTGGCAAATCATACCCTGCAGGACGGCTCATTGCTGAACGCAGATGAGACCCTGCTGGAATTTCTCACCTCAGACTTACAACAGGCACATGCCCTGGTATCTGTGGCATCAAAACTCAAGACAGATACCTACAATGCATGGACACCCTTGCAAGGGGGACTGCCAAAGCACACCCGTTATATCAACAAGATTGTCATTCCCAACCTGCTGTACTGGCAACGACAACCCCGTCAATTTATCATGAACCTGGTAGACGGGGGAAAACTGGATAGATCTGCAGTCAGGGACCTGGTACACAAGACCAACCGGCTATCACTACTGGAGGCATACAGCCTGCTGGCAATGGGTGGCCGTGCAGATATCAACAGCTTTGAAGCAGCAACGACATACCTGACATCGCTATTTCAGACGGATATTGATGCATTTATGATCAATCCCAGATCGGGAGAGGCAGAACTGGCACGGGAGGCCATTTACCTGTGGCTTAACATACAGGAGGGGTCAGTATGAGCTTTGCACCGGTAACCCTGGCACTAACCCT
>JAEOUB010000308.1 GCA_016839545.1 Candidatus Kariarchaeota archaeon
AGAAAATAACATCGATATTTCTTGGAAAATCATCTTTCATCAGGTCTTGCTGTCTGAAGGATACCATACTTCTGATGTGTGGTTTTACCTTGTAATCACCGGATGGAGTTTCAAGGAAGAATTTAGAAATTTCGAGTGGTTTCATCTCAGCAAGGTATGGTTCTGAATATATACCGTATCTTGCAGTTCTCAGTAATTCTTCTTTAACATCAGTGGCAAGTACATTCGCTTTCACTGTTGGACTTATAGCATCTGCAAGGATCATCGCAATTGAATAGGGCTCTGCACCGACTGCACAACCTGCGGACCAAACCTTGATGTTACTGCGATCAGAAGAGAGTAAAGGGAATATCTGATCTCGGACTTCTTCATAGGTATCTCTATTTCTAAAGAACCGAGTAACATTGATTGAGAGACTCTCCTGTATTTCCTTAAGTTCATCGGGATTACGTCGAATATAATCCAGATACTCTTTGTAGGAAGAGTATTTTAGCCTCCCCATCCTGACTCTGAGTCTTCTCAGGATATATCGATCTTTGTATGAAGCTACCTCTATCCCGTTAGCGGCCAGGTAATTAATGAGTTGTCGCTCAAATTGAGGATCATCTGCTGGATTGAAAACTAGCCGGTTTTCTCTGTCTTCCAGATTATACTTACTCCAATCTCTCTTTTCCCTTTTCTCAGAAGACCCTGTGTATAAAGTCGCACCTCTGGCTGCCTTAATCGGTTCGTCATCATCAGAACGACGTTTACTCACAATTTCAATGGCGCATTATCCTTGATAAATAATTGTAGCTAGTACATATTTGTCTGTTTTTGTGTATTTTTGCAATCTTATTGCGAGATTATTATTTTGGTTGGTATTCGTCGCACTGCCGGACTGAAGGGTATTGTGCTTTCTTGTTCACTAAGCAAAGGAAAGATTTTCCTTTGATTGTACAAGATGTACACAAACTATCCTCTGGGATACTCTGAGGTCCTGCAATGTCATACGAGGTTTGCAATTCTATTACTCCCATGTTTTTCATCCTACTCTGAATTTATCGATCAGTTGGATGGCTGAAATAGTTGGCAACAACCTCTACACATAGCGGTAAAGGCCACTATATTTCTCCTCTTAGTATTTCATAATTAGAGAAATTCTAATTCCGTTCTACTTTCATAGTATAAAAATATTATCTCGGATGTCACTAGTCATAGATTTTGTTTATAAACAGATCGTGTTATATTGGAAAAGAATAGGCAATGGCGCTTAGATAAACTCACTCAGATCGTCTTCATCATCCTGGTCGTATTCATCTTCAAAATCTTCGAAAAGTTCAAAATCTTCAACTTCCGTCTCATCATCTCTGTTATCTTTGTTCATCAGGTGAGTTCGTAGCTCCTCTGCATGTTCTTCAGCATCCGAAACAGACAGATTCTCATCGAGTGCTGCATTCAGTAGCTCCATCACTTTCTTGGCCGCCAGGTAATCGGGCACGGTTGCTATACAATGGGATAATATGCAGAAGGCGCTTATCCCTGTCTTCTTTGCCTCCATCAAGGAAAGTGCGACAGAGCCGTACACTGCACCTTGAGGGACAGTCCAAATTCCTTTCTCCTGCAAGAAATTTCCAGTTGCTTCATCCGAAGTGACAACGTTATATCGGAGGTCTGTAGCATTTGCAGGTCTACCCGTTGGAAGGGCTCCAATTACAATGATGTTTGCTGGATCCGCATGTGTATACCAATCAAACAAGAGATCAATGAAATCGACAAGATAGTCCTCTTGGATGGCAATCTCAGAGAAAATCAGAATATATTTCTCATTCTCATAGATCCGTATCGGTCTCTCTATCACACCTTCTCTGACAATACCGACTGCGGGGATCAAGCTTGAAGAAATATAACCCTTAAGGCTCAGGTTCCACTGTTTAATTAATTGCTGCGACACAATTGATGCGACTAATCCACTCCCTGAGAAGGCCTGGATTACTGTCTTACCATGAGGTTGAAGTGGTAGTAGCTCG
>JAEOUB010000033.1 GCA_016839545.1 Candidatus Kariarchaeota archaeon
ACCATCAGGGTTGATCTGTACGGGATTCTCAGGAAAACCGAGTCTAGCAACACTGGTGAATTCATTGATTGCAATTAATGAATTAAGTATACCCCACAATAGCATTAACACAGTGAAGAGGAAAATGATACCTGAGAATAGTGTAATCACATTGGAAAACATGGAGGGTCCATAGTATCCCCTGTCTGGAATGACATGTGAACTCTCAAAATTAGATTCTACTGTTGTTGTTGACATTATAATTCCTCCTAAAAGTTCACCCTCGGATCTACGACTGCGTAGATGATCTCAGCTACCAGTAGCATGATGATTGACATTGTTCCAAAGAACATGTTAATCGCCAGAATGATAGGCATGTCAAAGAACAGAGCTGCGACAATGATCTGCCGTCCCACTCCAGGGTAGTTAAAGACCTGTTCAATGATTGGTGATCCTCCCAGAATACCTGGAAGGGAAAGTGCTACTACTGTTACAAAGGGGAGTAGTGCATTTCGTAGTGCGTGTTTGTAAATAACGGTACGCTCAGAGAGACCCTTAGCACGGGCTGTCTTGATGTAATTCTGACGAAGTACATCTAGTAGTTGTGAACGTACCAGACGCGTGAGAAACGCCGTCCCTCCGACTAGCAATGTTATTGTCGCGGCCGCCAGCACGTGGAGATAATCTCCAAGTACACGGTGTTTGTAACCATCATAGATTGGAGGTTCACCAGTCAGTGACATCCATGCGACGATAATTACAAGACCCAGCACAAATGAGGGAACTGAAAAACCCACAAGTGTTGCAAAAAGGGCCGTCTGATCGAAAAAGCTGTTGTGGTTAACAGCTGCTACTACACCAGTAATTGTTGACACGGTGATTGTCATTAGGAAAGCGATCCCGAACATGATGATTGTCTTCTCTACAAAAGGAAGAAGACTCTGAGTTACATCCTGTCCTGTGGACCATGATTTTCCGAAATCCAATCGCGTGAAAACTGGTACTGCCCATTTGATATACCTCACAAAAATCGGTTGATTTAGTCCCCATGCTGCTTCAATCTCATCTCTTCTTGCATTAAGCTCCTCATTGAGTCCGACAAAAGAGTTGACGGGGTCAATGGGAGTGAGAGCGTAGATCGTAAAATTCAGCAGGCTAATACCGATAATGAGTGGAAACATAGCCAGTAAACGTCTAATTGAATAGATAACCATACTCATATTTTCTATTACTCCTAGTTTGAGTTCTCTATCTGCAGCGGAGAAGCGGATCCACACCTTTCTGATGTGAAAGGTGCAGTCCTCATTGGAGGGGATTGAAACCCCTGTCAACGGACTTACAAATAGACTTAGGTGAACTCTATTGCGACTTTTGCTGAGACATTAATAAAGTGCAGGTCTTTGTAGATTAGTTTTGAGTGGATTGATTTGGCTCTTCAGGGGTTAATTCTGATTTTTAGATCCTGGACCATACGTTCCAGGTGTGGGAGTTCCGGCCAAAGTACGCTTCATCAAGAAGACACCGACTATTTCACTGGCAATTGCAAGTAGCAACCAAGCCCACCAAGGGTACTCAGTACTGTCTACTGTTGAAGATAGCAAGGCCACCATAAAAAGCATAATACCCATCAACACCAGGGCAAATCCAACGACAACGCCTAGGATAAAACCAAGGGCAATACGAAGGAAAGGATCGCTTCGAGACTCCATCCTAAGACCTCCGACGTAGAAGGATGATGACTCCAAAGCCTGCAATAAAGGGTGTGATTGGCAGGGGTAATCGTTGCCACGGCCACTCAAACTCAAGGTTTTCATCACCTTCCAAGGCCTCGTAGCCAAGTTGTCTGAATGTATCACGAGCTGAGTCAAAATCAAAGGGGATTGTAACTGTGTCATCATAATACTCAGTATAGAAAGTTGAAATTGGGGACTCCTGCAACTGATGACCGATACCAAACAGATTTAGAATGGAAGTCCGATCAATGGCCTGGATTATTGCTTTTCTGAGCTCGAAATTCCGAAGATACTGAGTTTCTGTGTTGAAAAGGACTGTGATGCCACCACCGTCACGAGGTTTGAATTGAACGGCAACATCGGGATTACTGGCAAGTGTATTTGAGACAGGTAATGTGTCAAGTTCCAACACATCACGACTGCCTGACAGAAATGTAGTGATTAGCGTATTGGGATCAATCGCCTGGTTGCTTGTAACATGAAGAACTAAATTGTCTATGGAAACTTCCTCGTGATCAGAGAAGAAATAGGGTTCTTGGGGCTGATCCAATGTGGAGTTGAATATCTGATTAGGACTATCG
>JAEOUB010000309.1 GCA_016839545.1 Candidatus Kariarchaeota archaeon
AGGGCAGAGTCTATCATACCCACACTTCCAAAGTTCCAATCAGTGATTGAAGTACCAAAGGTTCCACGAATATCGATAAAAGAATATGCCCAATGAGGTTGTGTCTCTGGATTTGCAGCCTCAGCATAGAGTTCGTCCAGTGAAGCAACTGCTCTATCGAGGTACAGGTTACTCCCTGTGATATTGTAAGCTGTAATGAATGCGTCAATTATTCCTGCAGCCCCATATTTCTTCCCTGGATAAATTTCACTGCCACCAAATTTTGTCCATGCAGGGATTTGTTCACCATTATATAGCAAACGATTATCCCAGACTGCATCCAATGCAGAGAGTGCAAGTTCTCTAGCCTGATCACGATAGTCCTGTTCTAATTCTGACAATGTGATCAGTTCAAGCAGGACAGTAGCAATTCCTGCGGCACCCCAATTGAACCCATAAAATGCCTGATCACTGACAATAGATGCAGGAGGACCTGTTTGTGAGGTAACTGGAAGAGATGCGATAACAAGAATTGTCATGATGAACAGACTGTTCCAAATGACCTTCACAGTTGACAAGATCTCTAGAAATTTAATAGATTTCAGATTAAGGACGCATAATATTGCAGGTAAGAACTGCCAAAGTTCATAAATCTGATAATTGAGCTCAAAGTATGGATAGCGGATTGAATGGATCACATGTCTATATCACAGGTGCAAGTGGTGGTATAGGACTAGTAACTGCAGAATTGTTTCTCAAAGAAGGAGCAAACGTTACATTGCACTACAATTCTACTTATGATACATTGAAAGAACTAGTTGAGTCATATCCTGAGCAGGTTCATACCACCCAGGCGAATGTTACTAATGAGGAGGCTGTGATAGCATCAGTCCAATCTGCAATAGATCGGTTCGGTATGGTAAATGCCATGGTAATCAATCATGGCATCTGGATTGCAGATGCTGTGCCCTTATGGGAGATGACTCTTGATCAGTGGAACAAAACAATCTCAATTGACCTCACAGGTGCTTTTCTCTTTGCAAGAGAATACCTAAAACAACTGAAGGGATGCTCACCGTCATCCACAAATAACTCTATCATTTTTGTCGGATCAACTGCAGGTCACTTTGGAGAGGCAGATCACGCTGATTATGCCACCAGTAAGGCGGGATTGATGTACGGGATGACAAAATCGTTGAAAAATGAGATCATCAGATTACATCCCCGGGGGAGGATAAATTCCGTCATGCCGGGTTGGGTTGCCACACCCATGGCTGAGGACTCGCTCAAAGACACGAAAGTCGTTAACAAAGTACTCTCTACCATGGCGTTGAGAAAGGTGGCCACTCCCGAAGATATAGGAAACTCGATCCTGTTTCTGGCATCGGAAAAGCTATCAGGGCATATATCTGGTGATGTCTTCTCTTTAGCTGGTGGAATGGAAGGGAGATTGCTTCATCCTGAGACATTGTAAACTTATCAAGGACTGATGGCAAGTTCTATAATCCCCAATTCATCGGATACTTTGAAAATGCTCACAGGAATTGGTAAAAGAGTTAGATTCAGGCGATTGATAGACCAAGAAACAGGAGCTATCATGATGGTCCCCATGGATCACGGATTCACTTTAGGTCCAGTTCCAGGTATAGCAAATATTGCTCTAACTGTTGATCAGGTATTCCAAGGTGGAGCTTCTGCAGTTGTGGTCCATAAGGGACTGGTGAAATCATTAACTAACGTTATACCACCAGCTCGTGGACTTATTATCCATGTATCAGGATCGACAGCTCTATCTCCAAATTCTAACTATAAGATAATCACTGCAAATGTACCAGAGGTTGTCACGCTTGGAGCAGATGGCATATCTTGTCATGTCAATGTGGGAGCAGATGAAGACTCAGCGATGATGGAAGATATGGCCAAGATTGCGGAGGAATCAGAAGATTTTGGACTGCCTTTCTTATCCATGATGTATGGTAGAAACTCGGAAGGTGAAGAGGACAATAGCGTTTCAACACTTGCCCATCTTGCGAGACTGGCCGAGGAGTTAGGTGCAGATGTCGTGAAAGTAAATGCCTCACCTTCAGGAAAGGGGTTTGATGAGGTAATCCAAGGAACAAACATTCCAGTTGTTATCGCAGGAGGAGCAAAGAAAGATGATTTTTCTGCGTTTCTCAAAACTATTGAGAACTGCATTCTTGCCGGAGCTTCAGGTGTGTCGGTGGGACGAAATATTTTCCAGGCAGCAGACCCGATGACTGCAATGGAACGAGTTCGAGAGACTATTCAAAAGGCCGTAATTGAGGTTGGTGGACTTGAAATTCTATCTTAATCATGATGATTACACATCTGAGGTAGAAAATAGCTTCAAAATTGAAGGGACATTTGGAAGTCATGGTCATGGAACTATTACAATCAAGGATGATCAGTTATTCAAAGAGGACCAATATATCGGAGCCAGGGTAAGGATTGATAGTCCTGAAGCAATGCAACATGCACTTACAGTTGATATTCCAGAAAATGCAACTCATATTCTCATAGAAACAGATGATTGGCATATCATCCCCTTGGAGAACCTCATCGCCAAGTATCATAATACTGGAGTAGAATTGATTGCCACTGCCAGAACACCAGAGGAAATCGAACTACTCTCAAATATTCTTGAGTTAGGAGTAGATAGCTGTCTGTTACTCCCCTCTGATAACTATTCTATTGAGGATCTTCTTGCTACTGGTAAGGAGCAAAAAAGAGTGGATCTAGTCGAATTGACTGTCTCTGAGGTTAAAAAAATGGGAAATGGAGACCGGGTTTGTGTTGATACAGTCTCGATACTCAGTTCAGGAGAAGGGCTTCTCGTTGGATCAACTTCCGCCGTAATGGTACTTGTAGAGGCGGAAATTGAGGAGAGTGGTTTTGTAAATTCCCGACCATTTCGAATTAATGCAGGAGTGGTAGCAAGCTATACCATGAATTTTGAGAAGACAAATTATCTCTCTGAGCTCTCCACAGGAAAGAGTGTAATGGTGGTAGACAAGGACGGGTTTGTCAGAAAAGAATTCATTGCCAGAGTCAAAATTGAGAGAAGACCACTCATTGTTGTAAAATGCAAATATCAGGACAGAGAGTATCCAATTGTGCTTCAAGATGCAGAGACCGTACGACTGGTAACACCTGATGGATCAAAGAGAGTTGATAAGCTTGAGCCTGGAGATAGGGTCCTCGGTTCGATCTCAGAGAAGGCAAGACATTTCGGTATGGCTATTGATGAATTCCTGG
>JAEOUB010000310.1 GCA_016839545.1 Candidatus Kariarchaeota archaeon
ACCACATTAACGGTTGGTACTGCAAATCTTCAAACCGACGATTACAAAGTCCAAATTATTGCTTATGGTAGTGAAGGTCTGATAGCCGTCAGCCAACCTGTAGATGTAGTCATCAATAACGAAGGATACACCTCCTCCACCACGTCATCTTCAGAAACGAGTGAGACTAGTGAGACTAGTGAAACTTCTAGTACCTCAACCGTGGAGAGCAGTACGGAACCAACGACCACCTCGTCTGTGGTAAGTCAACTGACCACGAATACTCAAAATACTCCCCAACTGTTTCCGGTCTTCTTTATCATCCTATTTACCTCCATTGTGGCTTTCAGGAGAAAGAGAGAACTGTAGATCACAACTGCTTGATTCTGGCATTCTTGTAAAAACCAAACCTATTAATGAGCCGGGAGATGATCTGACATATGAAAGAAAAGCCACGTTGTAATTGGATGGGAGACGACGCTCTCATGATTGCCTACCATGATGATGAGTATGGCGTACCTGTGAACGATGACAATGTCATCTTCGAACGTCTCATGCTCGAGATTTACCAGGCTGGACTGACCTGGAAGCTGATCCTCCACCGTCGGGTTGGCTTCAACAACGCATTTCATAATTATAATCTGAAGAAAGTCGCCACGATGACTGACAAGCAACTTGAAGCCCTGTATGACAATCCAGACATCATCAGAAACAAGCTCAAGATTAATACCACACGGCACAATGCCCAGGTGGCACTGACCCTTATTGCGGAGCATGGTTCATTCCTTGACTACCTGAGAACTCTAAATTACCAGCAGAAGGGCGATCCCAAGGAATTCTTCAAACCTACTATTAAACAGATGAAGAAGGATGGTTTCAAGTTTATTGGACCGCTGATCTTAGAGGAATTTTTCAAATCTATTGGTATGAACGAGGTTCTCCATCAAAAGCACTGTTTTATGTATAAAAAATGACTACCAGATAAAGGGAATAAGCCGGTACCTGGTCTCATTTGTATACTCCTCATACCCATCAAGCTCTTGTCGCAGCGTGTTGTCTTCCTTGAACAGCCGGTACATCAGGACAATTGTCATGAGAACCACAGGGATGTACGCCCACAGACTGCCAAGTAGAAGAGGGCTGACACCATTTCCAATGAGCCCGGCAAGATATCCTGGGTGCCTGACATAATGGTAAGGTCCCTCTTTGATGACATAATGCCCTCTGTCCTCCTGGATTCTCACAACTGATGAGAAGAATTTGTTGGTCAGCATCGCCCAGTTACCAAGAAACATACTGAGGAACAGGATCCCAAGAGAGGTCAACTGAATTGTCAGGGACATTTCTCCCGTCCATCCGAACCGGATGTCGAGACCGGAAATCAAAAGCATGATCAGAGGCCCAAAAATTCCTATGACCTGAACTATCTTTTTGTCCCATTCCGCCACCTCGTCGTCATCCAAGGCTGAGAGACGTTCATTGAGCATCTCTGGATTGGTCAGCATAGCCTGAGCCCGACCCAAAAAGGTGAAGACGATAACGGTAAGGACATATGCCCATCCCTGCCAGTAGTTTACCGTACCTGCAGGAATAAACAGGCAGGCGACCAGCAGAACTACCATGATAGTGAACCGCTTGAATAACATGGTCCACGTAACTTTCATGGTCTCAGGTTCTGTCGATTCGGTCATTGCGTTTCATTCGGAAAAGATCTATTTATTGACAAAGGAAGTGGTATGTACTGAAATCTGCAATTTGTTAATTTGTTATTCGGAAATGGATCCTCGACCCGAGTAGAGAAGACCGTAGAGGCTGACAAGAGTAATAATCATTGCAACTGCCTGGTAGGGTAACAGTATCTCTCTGAGGATGAGGATTGCAAGAAAGGCTGTAAAAACGGGTGCCGGGGTAGTTACTGAACTGGCAACGGAAACATCCACATGTCGTAGTGAGTAGAACCACAGGACAAGCTCAAGATAGTAGAAAGCACCCATGAGCAGGGCATAGAGCTGAAATTGTGGATTGATCAGTCCTTCCCAGATTCCTGCAGGTCCCTCGAGAAGTATGATAACAACGAGAAATACCACTGTGGAACTGATGACACGGATCAAAGTGACTTGATTGGGTGTGATGGGGTATTTTGCCATGGTCTGCTTGAGAATAATATGAGCCACACTCCACAGAAAGGGGACGAGTAATGCGAGTAGGAAATAGATGGAGATCTCTTCCATTCGCCACGTACCACCTGTTCCCAGGTAGTAGATCCCAGTTACCAGCAGAACCGTGAAGAAGATCTCTTTCCAAGATTTCCGCTTACGGATCATGATGAATTCGAGTGAGATGGAGAATAGGGGGTAGGCCTGGAGAGCGATTGCCGCATTCACTGTTCCCGCGGATTCAAATGAGAGTACATAGAGAAAAGTGGTAACCGCGAAAATAACTCCTGTTGCCAGTACAATTGAGATCACTCGCTTTTTTGAATCTCGGTCAAGAGAGGGTGAGAATATTCCTGATTGATCCCTGCTGCGTTCGATTGATGTCAGTGGTATGGCACAGATTACCTCCCAGATAGTCAGATACAGTGCAAAATGTAGGGCTGATAGCTCTGCCGGTCTACTGTTGGAGATGATTGGCATCCAGCTGAGAAGGAACAGGCACCCCATTGCAAAGAATACACCACGACTCCGTTTGGGTACAAACTTCTCCTCTGACTCGAGGAGACTCACCTGCTCCATGATTTGAAAGTGTCTCAGATATTATAATAGGTTGTAGTTGCCTTGGTGACCTTCTCAATATTTTGTGTCTATATATTCTATAAACTCCTATTCTATATACCGCCAAACCTCATTATACTTATGTCTGAGACAACATACTGTCCAAATTGTGGAAGTCCCAATCCGGTTGCAAGTGAATACTGCACCGGTTGTGGCACTCGCCTTGAACCTCAGAAGGGTGGTATAACGTACGCCACTCCTCCCTCAGCCATTACCTATCAGATAGGAGAAGTTCCCAAGCGGAATTACTGGCAATATATTCTTCCAGGATTCATCTCTCCCTTTTTCTTTGTAATTATAGCTCTATGGGGAGGCTACCTTGAAGAAACACCTGGGCAGAGTTATGCTGGATTTTTCTCAGCTCTTGCCGTCCTGTTTGTGATAATGACTGCTGCAGCACTGTATGCTCTGTACTACTACTTTCGCAATTTTGCTGATTTCCGTCTTATGATGGCAAAGTACCATCCCAATGTCTATCCTGCAGGCCAGGATCCAATTGTCATGCTTGTACTCTATTGTGTGTTTTCACAATTGTTCCTGTACTTCAAGTACGAGCAGTTGCACACTCATCTTCGTGATCTTCACAATGAAACCAACCTGCCTCCATCAGGCTGGAAGATTATTGCATTATTGGTGGCAACCATACTCATCCCAGTTTTCGGAGCCATTGCCTTCATCTTCCCACTGGTCATCTCAGGGTCAACGTCGATTTTGGGATTGATATTTGTCACTGCTATTGTTCCCATGGCAATTGGTCTGTATTTCCTGTACTTAGAGTATAATTGGCAGGCAAGGTTTAACGAACACGTCCTCTCACATGAGGCTCAGTAACAAGCTCTGTCCTGGAGAAACTGGCATCGATCGGTCGATTTCGAATAACACCAATTTGGATTTCTTTCTTCCCTGAGTCAGTGCAAACTGATACAGGTCACCCACTACATACTAATGAGAGAAAGTTAACACCATGTTGAATGCATCCCGATAAGCTCAAAATCGTTGTAATAGGGGACTCTGCCGTAGGCAAAACCTCATTGCGTCGAAGATACATGGGTGAGGGGTTTAGAGGGAGTTACACTGCTACACTAGGATCAGAATTCTCAGTCAAGAAAATCAGGGAAACCACAATTACACTGTTTGATCTTGCAGGCGATCCGGCGTCAAAATTTCTGAGGAGTGGCTACTATGCAGGCACTGACGGCTTTATCGTTGTGTTTGACATTACCAATCGGAAAAGTTTTGAGAATCTTGAAGGATGGTTTGATGAGATCCGGTCTAATCTTGGTAATGGTCTGAAGGTGTTTATCTTGGGGAACAAAGAGGACCTTCGAGATATGGGTAATGACCGCGTGGAGGAGGACGAGGCCTATGAATATGCCAATCGGAAGGCAAAGGAGTTTGACGCCTCAATTTCATTCCTAACAACTTCTGCACTTACGGGATACAATGTAGAGGTTGCATTCAACAAGCTTATTGCAGAGATTACAATGACTGAGAATTAAAAAACCGCAATCGGATTTACTGGTGATCCTGACACTCCAAAGAGTCTCCAGGGTGCAATAGTCAGCATGAATTCCCATCTATCTTCTTGTGAACATACTTCTGCAAGGGTATCCAGCTCTGCATTATCCAGTAGTGGCAAACCCATGTGCGGGATACAGAGACTATGAAGGGGAAGGTAATGCTTGACATAGGGATTGGGGAGATAGTCTGACCCTCCATCGTTCCCCAATACACTGATTTCTCTGTCATGTAGCCAGGGTATAATCTCAGGATGCATCCCGGATAAGGCCTCTGCGGTGTTTCTCTCTCCCGTTCCTGATCGTATGAGAAGGATATCTCCTGATCTTATTTCTGTTTTCTGAGATACCATTGCCTCCTCGAGGTCTGACAGTCTGATTACCTCTCCAGGGTTCAATCTTCCTCGTATCCTTGCAATATCGAGAAGAACTCCCCTTCCGGTTATACCACGCGCAGCCAGTTTCTCTATCCCGAGTTTGAGTGTCCCAGTGGTTTTGACATTATCAGAAGAGTAACCGTTGTACAGCTTGTCCTCGGCAAAAATATGGCAGAGACCATCGAGATGAGTAAACTTGAAACCATGAAATATCATACCTACAAAGTCGAATGAATGATTACCCTGATTATTCATCACATACTGCTCAGTTCTAGATATCTGGTTCTCGGCAAAGGGTTGCATCCTTGATTCCCGTGCAAGTGATACCGTCTCACCTGTTATGACCAGTGCTGCAGCCTGTCTTACGCACTCAGAAGTGATATAATTGATAGTCCCCAATTCATCGTCATCACCCCATTTTCCCCAGTTTGAGATTGCAGGGATCAGATCGTCAAGAGCATCATCTGTATCATAAGCCATACTATCATCTCTTATTGTGTGGCACTTAATTCTATCCTCAGTTGAGTAATAATGTGAATTAGGCAGGTTTACAGTCCTGAGAACTCCAGTTATGAGGTCGAGCTTGGTTTCTGACCATTCTTTCATTCAAACAGGCTCAAAATTAAATATTGATCCACATAGTACCGGTTCCATGGGAATTAATTCTGATCTGGGATTGATCGGTGTGGTGTTTACCGTTATCAGTATAGTGGTACTCTGGCCACTGTGGTTTGTCTGGATCCCTCTAACTTATTTCACCTTGTCACTCCCTTATCATGTTTATTACATGGACGCGACCCGTTCTGCACACAGTCAAAAACCGCCATTCCTATTCATTCCCAAGTGGAATTTTGTAATTTTTGTGCTGACCCTGTTTTTGCAATTATTCATCCTGACCACTATCAGACAAACTTGGTCTGAAATTGATATGCTGGAGACAGGGCGACTAGCATTTGCATATCTCCTGGTCTGGGTTGTTGGGGGTGCTGGTGGACTTATCTATACCTACCGCAGTTCTGAAACCTGGCCACTGGACTGGGTCAGAACCAGGTTTATCAATTTCTTTTATGTGGTCGGTGCTTTCTTCTTGCTAACTGTCGTTCTCTTTGAAGATTTTTTTTACGGAACAATCGTTCTTACTTCAATTTTCTATAATCTCCTACTCCTCATGGTCGTTATCCTTACTGGCTTGGAGATAGGATATTTCAGCAGAGCTGACTTGCTAACAAATGCATCAATCCTGTCAATTGAGTCTAACCCGACGGTATTTGGAGAGGAAGACTAGAGAATAGCCTGGATGGTTACAGAGTTCTCAAAGACAAGGTCAGAGAATTCAGCCATGATATCTCTCTCACTGATCTGAAGGAGATTGCTTGCCATCTCAAACAGGGCTCCAAGAGATGCACGCCCATACCTCTCAACATAGCTGTCCATTTCAGTGTCAAGGATTGTTTTTGTCATGATCTGGTCCCAGATATCCTGGCCGTGGACGTTGACTACATAGTAGTAGAATTGGGTGATCAGAGTGTCAAAGTACCGGTTTTCAATGCTTAGTGTTTGAACCATACAACTACATTCGGGTCAGTATATAAAAGGGTCAGATGATTCTCTTTTGGAGAATCACTACTCGTCAACCTCTTAAACCCCGAGTAGAAAGCGTCTCCTATGCAACAGCCACATATCAAGGTACAACAAGTTGACACGTACTGTCTGGTCGCTGGAAATCCTGATCGTGTACCCATTATCGCATCGTATTTGGAAAATTCACAGAAGATCGCAGAACACCGGGGTCTGGTAGCATACCGAGGCGTTACGCCCGGTACCAAAACACCTGTGACAGTTCTCACTACAGGTATGGGAGGTCCCACCACAGCAATTGTCATCGAAGAGGCATACCGGGCCGGTGCTAGAAAGGTCATCCGTATCGGTTCCTGTGGGTCGCTGGTAGCTGGTGAGTCGTATGGTATCGGCAGTATTTACATCCCTCAGGGTGCTGTACGGGCTGAGGGTACCTCGGGTCAGCTGGTTCCAATGGAGGTTCCCGCCATCGCAACACCGGCACTTCAGCAGGCACTGCTGCACTCAGCCAAACAGATGAGTATTCCATGTAACGAGGGATTGGTAGTCACCAGTGACATCTACTATTCTCCCTCGGGATCAAAATTTGAGGAATACACCCCCTACGGTGCACTATGTGTGGAGATGGAGTCCTCCGTTCTCTTCAGTTTTGCCCGCTTCAAGGATGGCATGGAGGCTGCAACAATCCTGACCTCTGATGGTAATCTGCAGGAGGAGCAGAACATCTACGATCCCAATGCTCCCAGCCATGAAGAGACATTTAATCGGGCAGTGGAACATACTGTAAAAATTGTCATTGCTACTATTGATTCTTTGGAATCCCACTGACCCGCAGAAATTTTAAATGATGAAGTGACCACCAAGGTATGAGTGCCAAGAGGAGAAAGGAACGACCTAAACGAGGGGAGAAGGCACCGTACCATCGCAAGGGAAGAAACAATACTGCAATCTTTTTCATCATCGTGGTGGCTCTACTGGTATTGTCATTGCTGCCCCGTACTCTATCTGGCTAAGGTCACCCAGCTGCAATAAAGTTGTTACCAACTTGGTTTACCCATTAGAACGACGTAGAGTAGATGCAGCTAGGTGGAAAATTCCCGGATTATTTTGCCTAAAGCCCTAGGTATCCAACAACCCGGGACCTGACGTACAATGCGTAACCACGTAGGTCAAGTATCTTTATCTAGAGGAAATACTAATATAAACTCTTGGTAGTCTAGTAATTTAATTGCCCGGTTAACATAAATTTTCAGGGCGGAGGCTTGGTATGTCCTGCGATTCTTGAATAGATTAATTCAATATGCTGGTATTCTATCCCAAAAGCCTTAATTCTCTGTAGTCAATTAAAGCTGTGGAAAAGGGCTCTATTGCCGTAATCGGCAACTGTTACTTTGATGAGATCTATAGCATCGATGAATTTCCAGAAAAGGATACCAAGTCAATTGCCACTTCTCTCAAAATATCACTCGGGGGTTCTGCCACAAACACAGCTGCAGGACTGGCAGCCCTGGGTGTATCTACCTACCTCTTCACTGCATTGGGAGATGACCCTGACGCGCTCAGACTCTTCAAGAAAGTCCGCAAGAAAGGCATACTCACCCAGTATATCACTCATCTCAAAGGTAAGAGTGGCAGGACAATCATCCTTCTTGACAAGTCCAAATCGAGTACCAAGATCGGCTACCAAGGAGTTTGCAGTGACCTGAGTGAGAGTTTGATGTACGAGGGCCTATCCAACCCCATATTCGACCATATACATCTCAGCAGTGTCTCAGTAGCAACTATCACCCGTGCATTGCAATTCAAGGGCGAGAAAACCATCTCACTTGACATGGGAGCGAAGACACTGCAGGCAACTGACCAGGAGTTACATGATGTCTTTGCAAACATCAACCTCGTATTTCTCAACGGTCCAACCTTTGAACGCCTTTTCAAAGCTGATCCATCCACGGTAGGATCATTCAAATTGCCATGTGACGTGGTGGTCACTGCCGGTACGGCGGGTATCTATGCCAGCATAAACGGACAAACAGCACACCAGGAGATCATCCCCACAGAGGTTGTCGACACCACCGGGGCTGGAGATGCAGTAGCTGCAGCTATCTTATTCGGTCTTCGCCAGAACAGTCCTTTGCAGGAGGTCTTATGGATGGGAGTCAAAGCGGCATCTGTCAAGATACAGGCATTTGGTGGAGCAGCAGTACTC
>JAEOUB010000311.1 GCA_016839545.1 Candidatus Kariarchaeota archaeon
GATCGCTCTGTGACAAGCTGGATATGGTAATCGTAGAAGACGACATTATTGACGAGGATGAGATCGCCTTGATCAACGTGATCCGCCAGAATATCCTCGGCTATGATGCTCTTCTGCAAAAGGTCCTTGAAGATAACGTGGTAGATGATGATGAACTCGCTCAGATCAATGCATATGAGCTGAAACTTACCGAGGCGGTCCAGCAGCAGATTGCAAAAGATGGTGTCATCAGCAGAGCTGAGGACGATATGCTGAATGTACTCTTTGACTGTCTGAAATCTCTGAACTCACTTGAAGATTATTGAGACTAGAAGAGCTCCCTGCGTCGGATGAGTGCGACTGAAATGGTGAGAAATCCTGCAGTTGTTCCAAGGATTACCAGGAAAAGAGCCAGCACTGATGGCTGACTGTCCAGTTTCTCAAGGTTGAAGAAGAATACTGGCAGGATTGCGTCTAGATAATATGAGAGGCTGAGATAGTTGGCTGCATCGGGATTGGCAGCAATACCGTCTGAGACTGATGAGACAATGAACAATCCGAGTATCCCCGTCAATATGGCATAGAGTGACCTGTCGAAAATGCTGGAAATCATGAGTGACAGTGCCAGGATCATCCCCTGAATGGCAATGACCAGGAAGAGCATGGCAATCACCTCATCTAGTGAAGAAACAAGTGCATAGGGAAACTCAGCCTTATATCGTGCCAAATTGGAGTAATAGACCACGAGGAGTGTGGGAACCTGGAGTACTGCAAGAATTGATAACAATCCCATGAACTTGCCGATGATCATCTCAGAGTGATAGACAGGTTTACCCATCACAAGTGATAGTGTATCATTCTCAACCTCAGATGCCACCTGATCACTGGAGAGAATGACCAGAAATATCTGCCCTGGAAAGAATGACAGAAACAGTACCTTCACCTGAAGGGAGGTGTTCAACTGGGCGTAATATATCGCAATACCCGTACCTGTGTTGATCACCGGTGCTCCTGCACTCATGAGCAGCAGAAGCAGCGGGAATGCGATATAGTAGATGATAGAGATGTAGAACCGCTTCTCCTTACGAAATGCATGGAATGTCTCAGCCATGATGATTGGGATTGACCTGCCGTAATCCAACGGTAATTTCTCCTTGAGTGCAGTCAATTGGCTCATATTCTCTCCTCCTGCTGTCGTTCAAGTTCTTCTTTGGCAGTTTGCTGCTTGGAGACCAGTTGCAGAAATAGCTTCTCCAAGGAATCCCTAACAGGCACCAGCGATCGCAACTCGATCCCGTTATCCACACAGAGTTTGGGTAGGACCCTCCAGAAATCCATCAACTGACCATTTGTACTGACATAGACACGGTCTCGCTCCATCTCCGCTGTGCACCCCTGACTATTGAGTATCTCCATCAATCGGTTGGGGTCATCCGAGCGGATCTCGTACTCGTCGTCATAGATATTCCTCGTCAGCTCATTGATATTGCCCGATGTGAGAACCGATCCCTCCGACATGATAGCCACATGATTTGTCATACGGCGTATTTCCGGCAGGATGTGACTGGATATGATTACGGTCTTGGTCTTGTCATTCGCCAGTTCCTGGATGAGGTTCATCACATACACCCTACCTGCGGGATCAAGAGATGCGGTGGGTTCATCTAGTATTAGCAGGTCTGGGTCTCCGAGAAGAGCATTTGCCACTCCCAATCGCTGTCTCTCTCCTCCTGAGAGTTTGCCAATTTTTGATTGTTCAAATCGACCCATACCAACTTGATCAAGGACCTCTCTGCCATCAAAACGTGCTTTGGATTTGGGCATCCCTTTCAGCCTCCCCATGTATTCCATGAAATCTCCAACAGTCTTTTCCTGGTACTGGATTGAGTTCTGGGCCAGGTAACCAATATTGTGATTGACTGACACACGGTTGGACCAGGGATCCTTTCCAAATATCTTGATCTCACCACTTGTGGCTTTGATCCTACCTGTCATCAGTTTGATTGTTGTTGATTTACCTGCTCCGTTGGGTCCAAGGAGACCGTAGAGTGTTCCTCTCGGTATCTTCAGGTCCAGCCGGTAGACAATAGGTTTACCCTGGATGAACTTGGAAGCGTTGTTCATCTCAATTAAGTACTCAGTCATGGTATCTCCTCCGCATCATTCCCACCACAGGGAGCAGAAGTAGGGCGAGCATGGGAAAATTGACGAATCCTACTTCCTGCAATACATCCGGTGCTAGTAATTCATCCAGCTCTCCCAACAAATAGAGAATTGAGATTGCTCTGTGTGTTGATAGTAATGATACTCCGCCAGTATCTGATCTGAAGCCACTGCGTGCCTCTTGCAAGTCGAAGACATAGCGAATGATGTCATCTCGTTCCTCAATGGCATACAGGTTAATGATCTTGGAAAGTGCAATTACTGCCTGGTAGGTAGTCTCAAGATCTGCTATGTCATTATCTGTACTGAAAGCCTCGTTGTCTACCAGAAATCGGAGTACAAATTTGCTGGCAAGATCCACATCATTTGGCACATCTCCCAGCATGTGGAGTAGGTTAATACTGCCGATAGCAAGATCAATACTGTCATAGATCCCATTCTGATCCTGAAGTGCTTTGACCTCGTCCAGTAGAGTTAGCAGAGGAAAAGCTGGTACAAAGCTCAGTCGCGAGGAGATGATGAAGTACTCTGACCACAGTCGAAGTCGATCAGAGTTCAGCTCTTTGATCTCGAAAGTTCCATTGGTACTCGTGAATAATAGTGGGACAATTGTGGCATTAAAGAAGGGATAGATCCCCCAGCTAATGTACTGTGTCTGATTGACTGGCAGGTATGCCAGGGTCTTGATCGCAGTGATTGTGGCCTCTAAATCGGGTTCAGATCGCTCATCTGGGGCAAATCCTCCGGATTCATTTTGGAGACTCTGAAGATAATAGAGGATATCCAGTGTATTATTCACCTCATCAAATAGCAACGCCTTGACCTCAAGTGCGTGAAAGGTAGCCTGAAGTGATATCTCATCCACAGGTGTGTTGGCAAACCCTGAATCGGATACCCGTGTTGAATCAACAAACTCCAGTACCGATTCCTGTCTGGTCAGACCCGAGGCGGGGACAATAAGTAATAATAGGGTGCCAATGACGAGAAATCGACGCATTTCTAGTCATTACAATGTCTTCCGCCTTTTTAACCGTCATATCCTCGTATCTAGTTTTGTCAACTGAAATGTAATCAGGATAACAGGACAAGATTTTCAAATTCAAGTTGTACGCTACAGCTATGAAGGTCCTGTTCCAGTACCAGGGACTCATGTCAGAGCAGTACATGCAGTTCTTCAGATCAAATCTCGGAAATGATATAGAGTTGATTTTCTCAGATCAGACCAATCCCGATGAGATTGCACAGAGGGAAGACATTTCTGAAATTGAAGTATTCGTTGGATATACTGTGAGCTCTGCTCTAATGAAGGCCGCAACCTCACTACGCCATATTCAGATACCATGGACTGGATTTGATCGGATGGATACCAGTCTGATTGACACCTCAAAAATCACAGTTTCCAACTCCCATGCCAATTCTACTGCAATCGCAGAACATGCAGTTGCCCTGATGCTGGCGGCATCCAAGTTACTAATTCTCCGAGATGGAAAAATGCGACAGGGAGACTGGTCGACACGTTCTGAAAATGTGGACTCTTTCTGGGTTACTGGTAAAACCCTGGGAATTGTGGGCTATGGAGCCATCGGTGAGAAGGTGGCCAATATGCTGTCTGGATTTGGTATGAGAACCATAGGTGTGAGAAGACATCCAGAAGATAACCCAAATGCGGAGTATATTGTAGGTACTGATAGACTTGATCAAGTCCTGTCAGAATCAGACTATTTGCTAGTTGCAGTACCTCTAACTGACGAGACACGTGGTATGTTGGGGCCAAATCAACTTGATCTCCTCAAGCCAGAGTGTGTGATTGTGAATATTGCTCGTGGTCCAGTGATTGACGAGGAGGCACTCTACACAAGGCTTCGTGACAAGAAAATCGGTGCGGCAGGGATCGATGTCTGGTACAACTACCCATCACGAGGAGAGTCAACCACCATGCAGAATTTTCCCTTCGAGGAGCTTGACAATATTGTGATGACGCCCCACTCAGCATTCAAGATCCGGGACCGCGTGGAGGAGTTTGCCAAGGATATACTCAAGAACATAGAATTGTGTGCAAGTGGGCAGTCTCCGATAAATCAGGTCTATCTTGATCTCGGCTACTAATCCTGGATATCTTCTAACTCCAGTTGCAGTTCTTCCCCTTTGAGGTGGTGCATAAACCATGTATAATTCTGTGAGACTACTGCAAGATTCTCTCTTGGCTTATTAATACCGTGAGGCATGCCTGCATATACAAACAGATGAGTTTGTACGTTTCTTTCCACAAGAGCCCTGTACAGTTCTGTGGCATTGACCAGAGGGACTCTCTTGTCATTTTCTCCTATTTGGATTAGAGTTGGTGTCTTTGCCTTGTGGATCGCACTCATTGGGGCTGTTTTATCATAAATCGCCTTATCCTCAATAGGAGTGGCTGACAGATAATCATGGGTGAATTTCCGGATATCTGTTGTCATCCAGTATGAATACCAATCTGAAATTCCAGCTCCTACAGATGTGGCGGCAAATTTCTCTGAATGAGTCGTGGCAAAAGCAGAAATATATCCTCCCTGAGACCAGCCCATACA
>JAEOUB010000034.1 GCA_016839545.1 Candidatus Kariarchaeota archaeon
GATCTGGTTCGTAAGGCTGAGACTATCGTTCATTTTGACCGTAGTACAAAGTACACCAGTGGTTCCTATTTTCAGGTCAATGATTCCGAAATTATTGGAAAAGATTCAGATGTCGCCGAGTTTGTCGAAGCGATTGGTAACTTGGTGCAATCCAAGGGGTCAATATTGTTAAATTATGCATGATACATCCATAAATATGGACATATGTCTTTCGAAACATGGTGGAATAAAGCAATCGCTTCGATGAATAGTTTCGATGTCGAAACGATCGCTTCGACAAGTTCATCTTCAGACATACTTATTAGTCAGCTGATGGTGTCAGATGTGAAACAGGGACAACCTGTTACGGGGTATGGTCTAATGGACATCAAGGACGAGACAGAAAAGGAGGCTAAGAAACTAGTCAAGCCTCTTGACGATAAAGACATTCGAGAAATTCACAAGGCACATGTCCGACTCAATCCCAGGGATTCTCAACGAGAAGACCGTGAGAAATGGGTCGAGAAATACAGTGATCGTGAGGCTGAGATCACCAAATGGGCAGATTGGTTCGAGACCAAGATTGATGAATTGCAATCCCTATCAGGTGACACCAAAACTAATGTGAAGGCAGCACTTGCGGCCGAGGTTCGGGCAAAACAAGAAGCGTTGGGCTTCGATGAATATCTCATCAACCCCGTTCGCATCGCCCTCATGAGCACCTTTACAAAATATATCGCCAACCCTGAGCTTTTGAAAAAGTCACCCAAGTACAAGCCGAGGAAGGAGAAAACTACTAAGACCAAGGCAAGTCAGGTCCTTGCTGAGGACAGTTTTGCCATAACTGCAAATGAGAAGGAGGATGCCCTGATCGGTAAGATCACCTATTCTGGCAATTATCCCATGCAGAATGTCATAGTCAAACTGCAGAAGAAGGATGGCTCCAAGCTTATGATCCAGGATGCCAAGGGTCAGGACTTTACCGTTGCCTCCGGGGATATCCATATTGGATATATCAGGGCACCCATGTCAAATGCTTCCACTGTGATTGACTTCAAGATAGTGATTGATGGGTTCTATGATTTTTCCAATGGGTATACCATGGAAGTTACTGCCGATGATACCATCAATAGGCAAGAAGTGACCAAAAGCTATAACTTTTAGTTGATCTCTCCGTGATAGGGGAGCATCAGAAGGATTACGGTCTTTAAATAGTAATCATTACCTTCTAAACGGTGTTGGAGCTTGAATGTGACATGAAGAAAGAAATGCAAGATTTTATGAGTCGTAAGCTGAAATTCTTCATGCCTGACTGGTCTGATCTGGTAAATCGTGATTATAACTATGTGGCAGAAGAGCCTCTATCGGATGTCAAAGTCTACAGTCATGAGATCTATGATCATGCGAATTTCGACGGGTTACTCGTCTCCAAGATTAAACTGGAGCAATCAGGAAAGAACCTGGAAGCAATAATGAACAATGGTGGTATCCACCAGTACTTGAGATACAATGGGCCTGTGTTTGGTGATAACGGTGCATATTCCTATATTGACGAGAAAACTCCGCCCTTTACCGTCCCTGACCTGCTGAACTACTATGATCGGCTGGGAGTGGATCTTGGGGTATCACTAGATCATATTGTCACACCCAAATACGAGGATGACAAGCATCTGCGGAAAGACATCACCATAGAAGCTGCGGGTAAATTTATGGATCGGCATCAAGATAAGGGCTATGAATTTGTGCCTATTGGCTCAGCACAAGGCTGGAATAAAGCAAGTTACTATGAATCCGTGGAGGCACTGATCGATGCCAACTACAAGTACATTGCAATAGGAGGGGTGAGTTCAGCAACTACAAAGACAATTGTCGGCATTCTCAAACACCTCCACCCACTTATCAAGGATCCCGACCTTGATGTCCACCTGTTTGGAGTTGCCCGTATCAAATCCGTGCGTACTTTCATGGAGTATGGAGTCACCTCGCTGGACTCTGCATCAATGATACGTACTGCCTTCAAAGGATGGCGGAAGAATTATTTTGACTCCAGTTACCAGCCATACACTGCGATCCGTTTGCCATTTGCATCCCGGGTACGGTCAGCAGATTTCAAAGCACTTGTGAGCCTCGGTCTGACAGATGCAGCTCATCTGGGAGATTGGGAAGCTGATCTCTACAAGATGCTGTTTGATTATGACAAGTATGGTCTGTACTCTGCAGAAGAAGTTACCGAAGCATTGGCTCTGTTTGAGTCGGCCTATATTCGCACCTATGAGAACAAACGTATAGATGGCTATTTGAAAACTCTGAAAGAAAAGCCTTGGAAGGACTGTCCGTGTAGAATCTGCAAAGAGATCGGCATCGAGGTCCTGATTTTTCGTGGCAACAATCGTAATCGGCGTCGTGGTTTTCATAACGCCTATGTGTTTTATCACCTGCTGCAAAAGGTACTCGATGATCCGGATTTTGACGTGGATGCAGTTGACGATGATGATGACGACGATGCAGATTTGCCCTCAGCGGGTGCATTCTCTGATAGGTTTGTCGAGATTGCAGATGATGTCGATGATACAGAACAGCTAACCCTGGATGATTTCTTTTAATAGTTGAGGGTAATTTATTCGATCTCTGGATTGAACTGTGAATACCACTCTTTCAGTAGGTTTGCATCAAGATCCAGTACAATACTGTCATCACCATCCAACTGATCGAAATCGATATCATCGAGATCATACATGAACTCGGTATAGGGACCCTCAACTGTGGTGCTGAGACAGAATAATTTTGATGCTGTCTTTGCATAAACATAGGTTTGCTCGTAGAATTCACCTGCGAATATGAACAATTCAAAGAGCTCGGGATAGACCAGCTCAATAAAATCGGATGACTCCTGAATGATTCTCTCTACTTTTGCAAGCTCATCGCTGGAATTGATGGCAAAGCTGAAGTTCTCGACGAGCCGATGTATGGAAGCCTCCCAATTTAGAATATCCCAGGTCTCATTGACATAACTGATCTTGGATAGGACTTCCCGGAGTTCATCTCTGAGCTCTTCAGGTTCGAATGTTGCAACCAGATCATCAATCATGCTCTTGGTAAAGGTAAAACCCAGGTCAAAATCGTGGAAGAGGCCAAGAGAGGAGTAATCCAGTTGTTTTTCTGTCACAACTTCTTTGAAGAGATCCATCAGGTCATTGGTTGATATTGATTCTGGATCGCCACTGTCAGAAGGCAGATAGTAGTCTATCATGTCAAATTCAGTCTTGTACTCATCTTCCATGAATAGGATATCGAACGACCGGTCGGCATAGAGAAGACGGTAGATCTGCAACCCCACGGAATCGTCGGACTCTGAGGAGAAGACCAGTTTTTTCTCTGGTGTGATGATCATTGACGTAGAAAGGATAGTCCGATAATAAGATGATCTGCAATGGGATAGACTTTTCCACAGTATTGCCCACAATAGTTTCGGTGACCCCTGTCCCCCTATACTGATATAGAGCCATTACCCATGTTACTTATGGACACATTTGATTTTGATGAGTCACATATCAGAGACCTCTTTGACGAGATGGTCCAGGAACTGAAAAACACTGAAGAGAACCAGAAAAGCCTGCAACGTGATTTCCACAGAAGGAAACTCACACCACTGGCAGCCAACTCCAGGTACATACGCGACCATCTCCATCTACGATATCACGGAAACTGATCAATTCACAAGATTGTCAGAAATGAATATACGCTCTCGACTATTTTTTTAAACCATGGTAACAAGAAATATACGGGTTGCATATGGCTGATGAGCTGAAGAAGGTAATGAGGTCGACTCCAAATTCGACGATCACACCTGAGATGAAAGAGAGAATTGAGAAACTGAAGAGCAAATTTGCTGAATTAATACCTGGACTCGCCACTACATATGAGAATGAGATCCCTTTCTCTGCGATCAAAGAGGAGACCAATCACCCCTATCAGGTGATCTCTGAGGTGATACTGTCATTGATCCTTGAAAAAAGGATCACCGGTTTCATCAATGATGGAGGAACCGAGGAACTGGATGATGACATCCTGATTATACGAAATAGCAGACTTGTAGACGAGATGGAACCAAAATACGAGACCGGATTTGCAGAGTAGACCGTATGAAAGAGCTTGCCGTTGTTGTTCTGAATGGAGGACAATCACGTAGATTTGGATCTGACAAGTGGAGACACCGTATTGACAATACCAGTCTCCTGGATTATGCCCTGAGAAATGCGTACAGTCTTTCCAACAGTGTCTATCTCTCAGTCTATTCCCCAAAACAGGCTGAAGAGATGCAGATCGAACTAGCCGAGTATACACCCGAGATACTACAAGATGACACCTCATTTGTTGGTATACAGGGACCACTCCGAGGAATACTCACTGCAATAGACCGGGTACCTGCAGACCATATTCTCTTCCTTCCCATCGACTACCCGTTTCTCACAACTGCAACCCTGTCATCATTATTTGAGAGGGTAAAGTACAACTCTGTGGAATGTGCCACATTTCAATTGGAGGATGCCACGATTACCGGTACTGTGCTGTGTATCAATCGCCAGCTCACACTCAGACGCCTTGACAGTATCAACAAGTTATCGGATAGCAGATTAACCGGGTTATATCGCAGCAGCCTCAATACTGAGATTGTCAGACTGAAGGGTACAGATGTAGAATTCACCCATTTCAACACACTACAACAGGTAACTCAAGCTCCAGTACCATCCTCGCCTGATGACACGATTATCATCCGACCAAAAGCCAAATTCTCCACATATCTTACCCTTGAGAAGAGAGGAGATCTCGTTGACAGAC
>JAEOUB010000312.1 GCA_016839545.1 Candidatus Kariarchaeota archaeon
ATTCCTATGTTGATTATCTCACTGGTGCCTGGAAGTGGAATAATTCCTACCCAAGAAGTCTATTATTACATCCTCATACCAAGTCAAGTCCACGTGGGTGACGAGTTTCCCATCACCTTCCGGGCATATGTCTCAGAACCAACGAATTTCACACTTTGGATCGATACGACATGGGGCTTCAATCTCACCTTCAGCTACGTGGAGATACAGTACAATACCTATGAGGACCAGGTAATCTGGATTGAACTTCCTGCTGATCAATCAGGATTTGGTGATTTGGCCCTCTACGTTGATGATGAATTGGAGCGTACTGCCAATGTACGGTGGGATCGGACTGACCTCGGAATTCCCGATCGTCTGAGCTATTACTCAGTCGACAATTCTTACTGGACCGGAGTGAGTCGGGTCACCAGAGCGACTTTCTACAACAACGGGACAATCTCGTACAATAACACAGTCACTGAGGATGCGGGTCATCGAGACTATCCATTCAATGTGACCAGTGCGGGTACTGGGTCGATAGGGATATCCTGGGAAGAGTATTTTGCAAATATTACCGGGTTCGGTACAATGCAAACCTACGTAGTGGGCTTCATTCCCTCAACTGATGGTCCCGAGGGGTTCTCACGCCTTACACTTTATTGGGGCGAGGTGTCTCGATCAATTCTTGTCAGCTCGTATCTCGATGAGATTGCTGGCTGGACAGAGGATATGGAAGAGCTGTACAAGTTGCTCCGGAGCTCACTGTCAGACCTTATACTAGAAGAGATAGAGCGGACTCCGGGTGACCAGGATCCTGTAGACAGAGTGCCCTTGACTATCTCTACTGGGTGGTTCATTGGGTTGATCCTACTACCATTGATATTGCGTAGAAAATTGAAGTAATGAAAAATTACATTCGGTATTTTGTATCTGATTATTATCTGATTAGAGTCTACTTTCTCTTGAGATACCTTGGTGTGATGACCAAAACTGCAAGACCTGATAGGGATATTAAGGCTCCAAATCCAGGACTTGGTTCAGTCGTCTGATCTGAGGTTGTCTCGGTATCAGAGGTTTCACTGGTACTTGATGTATCACTGGTTTCAGTCGTCTCAGATGTTGATGTATCTGAGGTGTCTGATGTATCCGATGTTTCAGAAGTCTCAGGTGTTGTATCTGAGGTTGGAGGCGTCTCTGCCTCCTGATAGCTGAAATTGTAGTCAGGATCGTGAACAATGTCATTCCCTGACCAGGTCCCATATGACACTACCAATAGATCAACCGTGTAGATAAACCCGATCTGCAATCGCTCCACCAGTCCACCAGTTGATGCACTTGATGCAGAATTCTCAGATTCAGAGGAGAAAGGTGAGACTCTCTCGCCGGAGAATGCACCTGCCACTGTCAATATCCGAATGGCATCAAAACTAGCTGTGTAGTTTGTGCCTCCACTTGTATAGAATTGCTTTGGACCTGTAGTATCCACATTGGTCACCTCATCTGCACCAAGCCGGACTGCTAACACCGCAAATGAAGATGTCCTGGTCTCATTGACCGGACGATCGGTCTCAGATGCAGTATATGTTGCCTGTGCTGCAAAGAATTCTGATTTGACAAGAAGTGCAAGTGAAAGACCTTCTGCTGCCTGTTTCAGTGCCGGATCTGATATTCCACCATAGATCCAGGTGGGGCTGACACGGGCTCTGCCTGTTTCAGGGTTGATGACAACCTTGTAATGATAGGCAATATCCTCAGCGTCAGTCTGACTGGATCCGTCCGTGACATTGACCCATGTCACTGGGAAGTCAGTGTAATTCATTCCGAAGTTGAATTCCACGTTACCATCGTCTCTCTGTACTGGATCTTGCCATACAAAGGTGGACTGTACATCAGCATTCACATCACCAAAACCATAGGTCTCGGTGTTGTAGTAAAAACTGGTCCGATTGACGTTAGTATTCTCAACAGAGATTCCATTTGCTGGCATGCTGATTGACTCATTGTAGACATGAGATGAGTAGTAGGCGTTGGTCACATTAGTCTCATATGCCTCTGCCAGTCCTAAGGCTGCCACCTGATCCGAGGATTGCACATATAGTCCTTCATTGTTGATTGCAAGATCTAGACGACCATTCTCATTGCCATCATTGAAGGCTACCATTGTTGTTGAGGTAGACAATCCCCAGACGGCCAATCTAGCACTCAATGACGTTTCATTCACATTGGAATTGTTTGCCTTGGTCAGGAATCCAGCTACGATTGACTGGTAGGTACTCACGATTGATGATGATACATGCCTGTATCCTGCCTGTACCTGTGTCCCTTGCGCTGATGCCACCACTGGTAAAAGATTGAAGGGGATACCATATCCATTGGTAGTCACATCTGTACCATTGCTTGCCCCAGTTGTCTGGTTGACAAACTCCAGAGTGGTGTATCGAGCACCAAATACGGCATATGAGAGCACATTGATTGAAAACTCTTCATATTCAGCATCGATACGATCAAACATACCGATATTGACTCCAAATCTCTCTCCATCAGTAATGTTTACCTGATAGGCCGAAGCTGTGATATTGTAGTTCATGCTGTACTGGCTATAATAGCCCATGAAGGCAATAGCAACCTCTGTCTGGTTGTAGAATACCTCGTGGATCTCAGTGATCAGATCTACCACAATAATTTGTGGATTAATGACGACACTGCGATAAAATGGTACTCCTGCACGTTTGTCAAGAAATTCAATGAAAGTAGCATTCTGTGGGAACTGGCCCAAGAATTCTCCCTCATCTGAAACTACTGACGTCTGAATCAGATCGTATCCTTCGGTAACATTGATACGCATCTGGTTCCTACCATCTTCCACATCAGATCCATTAAATTTGAGGGGTACTGTGACATTGATGTAATCAATAACGCTTTGGAGACCTGCTTGATCGACCCAAACATCCTCGGAGGTGTTAGCAGTCGATGAGGAATTGCTGATCTCCAGGACATAGTATTGCTCGACGAAACTGAAATCAGTGATCAGAGACACATTGGCAATTCCTGTTCGAGAATTGACATACGTCTCCTGCACTGTGCCATTGATGGTGTAATTTACACCACCACTCTCTGTAAAGACTCTCTGTCCATAGCTATACTTGATACCAGCAATCTCTCCTGAAGTGAGAGCATCCGGGGTAAGTGCTGGTTGTAGGGCTGGAGCCTGATTTAATGACAGAACTAAGAGTATGGTCATCAAAACAGGAAAGAGTATTTGTCTGTGAACTTTCATAAAGTA
>JAEOUB010000313.1 GCA_016839545.1 Candidatus Kariarchaeota archaeon
CAGGAGCTTGACTGCATCGTCTTCAATGATGTCTTCGTTTGACATTACTCTCAAAATGTGAGATGGGAATTAAGAATTTCTATGGTATATTGACCAGACCCAACAAGTGATACGCATTATGAAGACTAGTGGACGAATTGGATGAGATACTGATTCTCAATTTCCTGCAGATCCATGACTGCACGGTCTATACGATCAAGAACGAGCCGCTCCCAGTGGGCACATCGTCGGGCAGAGTCACTCCTTCCGCACGGTTGATCATCTCATTGCGAATGAGCAGGAGTTCGATCTTACACTTTCAGGGAGATCATCGATTGTAGCGTAGATATCTTCCTCCTCACCAGAATGGGGCAGAGCTGCCAGCTCATCATGAATATCTTTGATCTTGAAGCTGAACATCCTCAGTGATGGCACCAAAATCCGGGTTGGCACGTGAACTGAGAACTGGTAGGTATCAAATACAAAAGAAGATGATCATCTAAAAGAGAATCAATAAGGAGATTGGCTGAAACACGAGATATTAGACTTCTCTTGATAGGGAGATCATTGACTGCAATCTCGCGAGTAATTCCTCGCTTGAGAATGGTTTCTTGAGATAGGGGAGCTCTTCCAGATTGAGGTCCCCAGTTGAATGTTCGAAAAGATCGCTCTCAGGATAGCCTGATATGAGCAGGATCTGCATATTGGGTCGCTTGTAGGTGCTATAGAGAGCAAGATCAGTGCCATTCATCTGAGGCATCACAATATCGGTGATCATCAAATCGATATGGATGGAGAGATCATCACAGATCGATTGCGCCTCCTTTCCATTGACAGCAGAGATTACATTGTACCCTGAGGCAGTGAGAACTTTATCCATCATAGACCTGACCTGGTTGTCATCCTCGACAACGAGAATGACCTTGCCTTCTGTCCGGGACGACTTGTGGATACCAGGCAGTATTGATTCCGAAGTAGCCCGTGGAGCAGGAGTCAACGGGAAATATATCTTGAACAATGTACCTCTGCCCAGCTCAGTGTCCACCTCTATGACTCCATCGTACTGAGTCACAACCCCATAGACCATTGAGAGACCCAGGCCGGTGCCTTTGCCCTGATCCTTGGTGGTGTAGAAAGGCTCGTAGATATGAACCATATCTTCTGCAGAAATCCCCGTCCCGGTATCTTCGACCTCAAGGACGACATATTGCAGCAATGAATTATCCTCCTCGCGTACCTCAGCATAGGTGCGTATGCTGATCACACCAGACTGCTCAATGGCGTCACGTGCATTCTGTACCAGGTTCATTACCACCTGATTGATCTGGGTGGTGTCACACTTGAAATAGAGTTCATTGCTGTCCAGTTCCAGTTTCAGGGAGATTGTGCCTCCCACCAGCTTGTCAAGAATGAGATAGAGGTCCTCGATGATATGGTTCATCTCAAGACTCTTGACCTCCTGAACCTTCTTACGGCTGAATACCAGTAGCTGATCTATGAGTGACTTGCCCTTCTCGCCTGCCTTGCGTATCTCGTGCAGATCCCTGTGGATAGACTGGATATCCTCATGTTCAAGGAGTGTCAGGTCGATATATCCCAGGATGACAGAGAGGATATTGTTGAAATCATGTGCGATACCACCTGCCAGTCGTCCGATTGCCTCAAGTTTCTGTCCCTGCCGTAATTCCTCATTCTTGAGGTTCAGCTCTGCCTCCTTCTCTGTAAGGCGTCTTTGCTTGACGCTATCGATGAAATCCTGGTAGTAGATAAGAACCAGAATTACCAGGCCCAGGAAGATGAAATTGATAAGCGGTGGTGCCAGTTCAACCAGTGTTGTTTCAGTGCTGGGCAATGAGGGGAAGATCAGAATACTGACAATGATCAGACCGAAGTAGATCAGAGTCTCTTTGACCTCAAGCAGTACCAGGCTGATGAGAATAGGAGAGAGCAGCAGGAAGATCATGAATGAGTACTCTGCCGGCCGAACGTTGAAGAGAATGATATAGAATGAAAAACTAGCAATAGTGACCACAACATTGGCTGCAAAGTAGTAATGTCCCTCGCGATTGAGAAAATAGAGAAGGAACAGCCCCGTAGACACTGAGATAGTGATGCCAATGGTGAAAGACAAGCTGATGTAGGTCTGGCGAAAGATGGAGAAAACCAGACCAATCAGGTTCCCTGCAAACAGGGAAAGAATGATTTTGTCCAGTATCTTTCGTTGATAGCCTACTTTGATCGTATCAACTTCACTCTCTGCAATCAGCAAGATAGAGAAGTATAATCGGTGGCACTATTTAATTATTTTCAGTACTAGCTCTATAGAAATTGTGGAGGATTTCTGATTATTTGTGTTCAAAACCTTGAA
>JAEOUB010000314.1 GCA_016839545.1 Candidatus Kariarchaeota archaeon
CCTGAGGCCACATACTCTTTGAGGATCTCGTCAAACTCCTCCTGCATGAGCGGATCGAGCCCTAAAGTCGGCTCATCTGCAATCAGAATATCCGGCCGATGCATCAGTGCCTGCACAATTGCCACTTTCTGCTTGTTTCCACGACTGAGCTCTCCAGTTTTCCTGGTCTCATCGAGTCGTAGCCTTCTGACCAGTTCTTCGCGAAAAGGTGCATCACCTCGGAGACGCTGGAGATAGTCAAGGTATTCCTTTACACTGTAATAGGAGTAGAGCTCGAAATCAGATGGCAGATATCCGATCGCTTCCTTCGATGCCAAGCTTCCAGCTTCCTCACCAAAAATTGTGGCATCTCCTGAGGTTTTCTTCAGCAGGCCCAACAGACATCGAAGCGTTGTTGTCTTTCCTGCACCGTTGGGTCCAAGGAAACCGTGGATGGTGCCTTTTTTCACGTCCAGGTTAATATTTTCAACGCCTTTGTGAGGGCCATAGTACTTAGTCAAATTTTTTATCGAAATTGCAATCTCTGTCATACCACCAGCTCGTGTGTGCTGTGAGATGGATCTGTCGGGTAAATATGTTCTGACATTTTTCACACCCCACGATAAGAGTGCCAAAGATGTGTGCTATATTAATTATTTGAATTTATTCTGTTGAAACAGAATAAACTTCTTATGCACCAAATAATTTGATATATACAGAGTCTTCATTTAAGATAGAGGTATATAATAGATGGATGAACGGGAAGCCTTTCTGGAAAATTATGGCCGATTTTTATCTGCGTGGGGGCAGGGAGATACAGCCGGCAAAATCCTTGGCATGCTGATGATTGGACAGAAGCCAAAAAAGACCCTGGATGAGATAGCTGAGCGTGTGGGTCGTTCAAAGAGTACTGTGCATTCCGCCATAAAGAATCTTGAGAAAATCGGTATAGTGACCAAGACCATCGATGATGATGTGCCCTCAGAGGGTCGGTATCCCTATCTCTACGGTTTCAATCCCAATTTCTTTGAGATAGGCCTGCGTAAAGCGGACTCTATTCCTGCATTCAAGCAGCTGATCAGTGATGCTATTGGGTTTCTCAAAACCGATGACATGACAGATTCAAGGATTGAGGATTATGAGAAGATCGTGGCACTCTACGGCTGGTGGGAGAGTATATTACGTAACAGCTTTCAGGAATGGGAGAAGCTGGTAGAGACCGGTGAGTACCGCAAGTATCTGTCATAGCATATTATTCATCACCCGTAATTCTCTTAATTGTAGTTGAGAACCGAGTCTGTGGACACTCAACAGGGGAGTATTGACACTCAGAACAAGATCAGGCTGGGATCTCTCGATGTCATGCGTGGGGCAGCAATGATTGGTGTGATTGTCATCCATGCCATTGTTTTTGGTATCTTCACTCCTGATCCGGCAGTGCTCAACGAGCTTCTTGACCGTGCTCCACTGATCCTGCTCATCTTTTTTGCCCCTGTCTACTACCTGGCATCATGGTACACCATCTTCGTGTTTGTCAATGGTGTCACCCTGGGTCTGGCATTTGCCAAGCACATAGGGGCTGGAGATAGTCACTGGCAGAAAACCCTGCTCTACAAGAAACTGCTCAATGGACTGCTGATCATTGTTATAGGAGGTCTCTACAGCCCATTATTTGCAACTACTGCAGTTACCGAGGGTGTCTTCAGGTATTCCTTCATCACTGGCTCGATCTTCACAGGGAGTCTCCAACCGGTCAACTGGCAACTCTTCCTCCACCATGGTGTCTTTGCAGGAATTGCCTACTCCCTGATAACGGTGGTTCTCACACTGTATGGTGCCACCATCTATCTGCAACGCAGGGATACACTCTCGGTGGAGAGCCTTCGCAAGGTCATCATAGCAGCCATGATTGGATCACTCCTGTTTGCACTGCTCCTTGAGATCATCTTTGGCAAGCCCTCACGCCAGGATCTTAGCCTCACCGGAGAGATTCTCATACGGTTCTACGGTCTGCGTCACAGCCTCTTTCCACAGGTTGCCTTCGGTTTTGCAGGAGCTGTTTTCGGTCTTGAATACCGCAATTATCTCAGGGATCCCCGGATACTTACCCAGTTCTCCAAGTATGCTGGAATTGGACTCTTTCTCAGTTTTGTCATCTATTCCCTCCTCACCGGTATGAACATTGTCAGTGCACTCGTCGCAGAGGTCCATCCTGTCATGATACAGGTGATGTATCTTGCTCTCAACATCGGTCTCATGTTTGTCCTGATGAAGAACATGGATCGTGGTGGCACTCCCTCTGCCCGAACTCAGTATCTCAGGCGATTGGGACTGATGTCAATGACCATCTTCTTTCTTGAGCCGGTAATCGGTGCCACACTCCGTCGACTCTACATCGCCATATTTGGACCAGATATCTTCCCATGGAACTTCATCCCCGCAATTTCATATATTGTACTTCTGGTCGTGATCTGGTCACTGATTGCACGGTACTGGTCTCGCAGACAGTACGTTGGGAGTTTCGAGTGGCTGATCACCTGGATTATGATGCGGCTGGGTGCACCGACAAAGCGGCTGGATAC
>JAEOUB010000315.1 GCA_016839545.1 Candidatus Kariarchaeota archaeon
CCCCCTGCAGAAGGTTGAACATGGGATTGCCCCGCTTGTAACTTTCCTTATCATGCCTCTATTCGCTTTCTCCAATTCCGGTGTGCTCTTCGAGTATTCGACAGGGGAGATATTCTCAAGCCGAATCGTCCTGGGTGTAATGCTTGGATTGGTTATAGGAAAGCCATTGGGCATTTTCGGATTCACCTATGTCGCAAGCAGGCTGGGAATAGTTGAGAAACCTGTTCAGTTGTCATGGTTACAGATACTAGGCACCGGTTTTCTTGGCGGCATTGGCTTCACCATGGCGATATTCATTGCTAACCTGGCATTCCCAGTAGGTATATTTCCCGCAGGAGTGCGAGTAGGATTGGCAAAGATAGGGATTCTAATCAGTTCCTCGATATCTGCAGTTATTGGTGTGAGTTTGCTGCTTTATAGTTCTAAGACAAAATCATCATCAATTTGAAATTCTACGTTGAAGTTTTACGTTTGAAAAAGTGGATTCCACCTATGTCACAAGAAAGTACGTGCTCAGGTATCGGTTGAACGCATATATCCAAGACATCCCTTGTCAAATGTCCGGGTCAATGCATGGTCAACCAGGATGAACAACCCCTCACGGGTGATATCAATCTCTATTGCAAGTGCAGAACCTGGTGTCACAGGGATGGTCTCAGCATTGAACATGTTTGGCTCAGTCCAGTCGGTCTCGTAATACACTCTGTCCCAAACACCACCGATCAGGTGGAAGTTGGATATCACATTGGGGCCTCCTACTGCAAAGAAGAGACGTACTGTATCGTTGGTATTCACCTTGAGCTCATACTCTGGCTGAGTCAATGCATTGACCTGACCGTTGAACACCACATAGTCTGGCTCTTCTCTCAGTTGCTTCTGGTCAGAGTGCTCCTGATGGCCTCGGGTTCCCTTGGGATGGGTTGTATACATCTCATGCTGTCCCACATAGAATTCCTTGTCAACAGCAGGTAGTCCTGCTGCTGGTTCAATTGATATTGCGCCGTACATACCTTTTGAGATGTGAGTTGGCACATGGGGACTGGCACAGTGATAGACGAATACACCTTCCCATTCAGGGATGAACCAGAATGATTCAGTGGTTCCAGGAGCAGCCTGTGTGAACGCAGCTCCTCCACCGTCAGCATTTACTGCATGGAAATCAATACTGTGCACAAAATCCGACTCAGCCTCATTCTGCAGATGGATGGTAACATTGTCTCCAACCCTAACCCGGATTAATGGTCCAGGGACGGTTCCATTGAAGGTCCAAAATGTGTAGGATGTCCCCTCGTCCAATTTTGCTGTAACTTCACGGGTGACGATCGTGATCTCGATATCCTGTGGTGCTCTCGCTCCTACAGGTGCTGGAATATCAACCGGATCTTTTATTACGGATTTGTCAAGATCTCGTGCCTGTTCAATTGCCTGCCCCTCTCCAACTATAAATTGACCGTTCATCGTCGCATAGTGACCTGCAATTGAGCAGTAGTAGACAAAAGTGCCATCTTCATCAGCTGCAATTATAAAATTGAAAACTAATTCCTCGACCTCGTTCAGTTCTACCTCGTCAGATTGAACTGATAATTCGTCTATCACAAAATCATGAGGCATAAAATCTCCAGCTGTCAATGTTATTGTCACATTGCTGTATGGCAATACCTGTAATGTGGGGTTAACTGCATCCAGAATATCTCCCGATGTACCTATGTACCCTTCGAAAAATGCCTGGAGTTCGAAATGATACTCGTGCATCTGATCAGGCAATACTTCATGATCATGATCAAATTCAGCGAGATCATTGTGACCATGATCAGCCACATCATTATGACCATGATCACCAACATCCAACGGATCTTGGTTATTCGCAACCATGTTCGCAAAACTGACCCCACTTATTGACCCTACCACTATGCTCAACAAGGCTGCAAAAAATACTGTTTTTACCATATCTTGATTATTACTCATCTTGGTTCCTCAACTATACATTTTATAGCAAATGTGTAGCTAAGTGAGAAAATGAACAAATGATATATAAATCCTTGTAGATTGAGCTATATTCCATTTTACTATACGTGGAGATAGTAATTTCACCAAAATACATATATCTTGCATTCGAGCGTTAGTGGCTCATTTTGCATATTACTATATGTAAGCATAGTAATCTTCAGTTTCGTCCTTTTCTTGAAACTCGAATTTTTGCCAAATAATATGGTGCAAAATTTTCGCCACTCCTGTTATAGGGAGTCGTTATGACATCCCAGATTAGGATCTGCCAGTTTCAAATACGGGGACGTACCCGGTGAACACAATATATTTCATGTTCTCAGAATGTTCTGCGTCCAAATCCTCAGTACTCCTCCTTGCCTCTTGAATGGCATCCACCAGCATCTCACGATATCGCTCCATCTCTTGCGTGGAGTTAACCGTATAGAGATACATGGGAAAGTGATCCTGGAGATCAATATCCTCCTTGCTGATATCGGATTCAGTACTTCTCTCAAATGTTTCCATACAAAGATTGGAAAGCA
>JAEOUB010000035.1 GCA_016839545.1 Candidatus Kariarchaeota archaeon
ACTTGTGAGAGTATTTCTGTCAGGTAACCATAGTCCTTGAGTAAATCACTAGCTTGTGGGGCTGGAATGGTCACAATGATAAAATCAAAACCTCCAAAAATCTCATCTGCATCATCCATCAGGTACCATTCATTGAATTTCTTGAATACAGATGCAATTCGTGTAGAGAACACAAATTTGGCGTGATCGAGTCCTTCCATCAGGTGTTGACCAATCTGACTCATCTTGGGACTTCCAACATAAACAGGCGATACTACAGTGGGCTCAATCTTCGATCCCACCATCTCACCCAGAACACCTTTCCACTCCTTTATCACACCTTCAGATTGCCACTGTTCCAATTCCAGTTTGAACGGTGAATCAGTAGGTGAGATATACTGAACTCCATGGTCAAAATGGTAATCTTCAACACGTTTGGTCGATATTCTTCCACCCTTGCTTCGACTTTTGTCAAAAATAGTGATATCAAAAATATCAGGATTGAGATGCAAAGCGCATGCAAGACCAGATATGCCTGCCCCAATAATTGCCACCCTCTTCATCGCTACAACTTGCCTCTCATCAAATGGTATCCCCACTACCTTTATGATGATATCGCTGACCTTTCAACCACTCATCATAAATCAGACACTACGAAATAGAGTGGGAAAAAATCAAACCAATGAAATCTCCATATTACCTACCTTAAATTTAATTATCAAGTTTTCAAGTGGACATATATGGATTCCCTTCTAGTTTCTGTGTCTAAGGTTGAGAACGCCTTTATCTTGGTCGAGAACCTCATCCATAACATCTATGTTTATGAGATGCCGGAGGGAAAACTCATTGTCAATTTACGTTTCAATCAGTCCAAGGATCACGATAGTACTCTGATCGGAGGATTGACTGCAACCATCCAGGAATTCTCCCCTGATGCGGAGAACCACTCCCAGAAATCTATCAATATGGATGATCTCAATCTGCTGTTTGTGGCACATGACAAGTTTCTGATTGTCTTTGCAGTGAATGGTAGTTATCCCGATGAACAATTCAAAGATGCTCTGGATGCATTTGTCGACAGTTTTGAGGGATGTATTGAGAACCAGGAATATGGGATGTCAGTGGATGGAGCTGCAGTTGCGGTACAGACCATTCATAATCTCATATCAGAGGAAATCCATATGGAGGTCCAACTGGGACCAACAGTCACCATATATCCCTTTAAATTGCGAGAACTGGCCGATACTGCAGCACAAAAGCTCCTGGGCAAGGAAAAGGATGCAGCCACAGATCTCTATGATGATACCGAGACTCAGGAGGCAATCAAGGCTGAACAGACTGCCATTATGAATCCCACTGAATCTCTCAACCAATTGCTAGGTGAGTTTCTTGCAACCTTTGCAGATGTCAAAGAGATCACTCTCATCAAAACCAGCATGACGGGTGATTTTGAGCAGTACACTCAGTCACGTATGGAAGATGCACTGTCAGATGAGGTAAATGATATTGTCATGGGAATGATCGACGCAGTATCCCACCTACTGGAGGAAACCGTGGAAAACCGGACAGTTGACCTTGATGAGCAGATGATCTTTTTCCAGAAAGTGACAGATCTCTCGTTCCTTTACCTGGTTATCGAAGCCACAGCATCAATGGATAGCATTGAACCAATCATCAACAGGATAGTTGCCTCAATTCAAAATCTCTTCCCAGACGAATAGGTATGAAGGGCAAGAATTTCCGATACATCATGATTGTATAATTTTCGATGGTAAATAACAGACTGTTTTCTCATGAATTTCATGATTTATCTAGACATCTGATAATTCAAAGTAGAGTGGACAAGGAATTTTTCATTTTCAGGACATCATTTCCCCAATATATATGAAATTGTGATTTTTGAAGATAGAGACAGTGAAAGTAGTGTTTGCGTATAGTTGTTGCTATACGACAAAATCTATCCTGAGATCAATCTGCAGAATTTGAGGCCTAGAGACAATCTATTTCGACATTTATCTATCATTCAATTGTGAAAGGTAGGATAAACAGACCATTTCGATAGAGTGTTTTCTTCTCTTCAATGTGGTAGAAGTCTGGAAGTGGGATTATCAGCTTGAAATGCTGTGATCCATTGGTTGCATGTATGAAAACCTCACCATCAAAAATATACCACTCGATGTTCTTCTCTGAAGCCAATGGCATCTCTACGATGATCTCACCCCCATCAATTGAGGAATGGGAAATCTCGTAGTAGGGTTCAATATCCTGCTCTGCATACAAGAGGTATTCAAACTCCTCCAAAATGCTATCCAGATTCCCGAGAGGAAAGTCCTCTTCTTCTGAGAACTCCACAGATAATGTCATGGTATCAAATATATTGGTGAATACGTCCTCACCTAACATATCTGTAAGGAGCTCAAAAATCTGCTCCGGAGTCATGAGCGAAAGAGCACCCAGTAGCTCTTTAATTGCCTTCCTAACCCCTTCTGGTAGATCTTCAAACTTTGACATCGGTTTCACCTCTCTAGATAATTGAGTTATATGACCATATAAACACTCTGTAATCCGGGTTGAACTAGTCACCCAAACTTATAAGTAGAAATGGGAATCTAGGACTGATTCTATGAATTTGACAATAATAGAACTGAAATGAAGGAAGAAGTCCCGAGATTAGTATGTGAAACGATATTACTGGTCAGATACTTTCATTGCGATTGTGAGAGCCCATTGACCTGAAACGATTGACCTAACTGAAGATTGGCCCTGTGGAGAGGTGACAATGCCAATGAAATCATCAGTTACGTCAAAATCAACCCCGTGCAGACTCGTTTTCAATCCAATTCTCATCCTTTTCAGATGTGCCTCTTTCATCGTCCAGAAAACGGTCAATGAAGTATCATCAATGTTCATCAGGTCGTACTTGGTGATCTGATCTTCAGAGAATGCCTCGTTGATGAAGGAAGGTGCCCGGGACTCAATCTTCTCAAGATCCACAGTAAAGTCACCTGTAATCGCCAGAGCAACTCCATAACTATGAGTAATTGAGACATGTATCTTCTCACCACTGACAATAGCAAATGGTGATCTATTCTCATCTTTCTCAATTTCCACTTGAGAAGGTAGGATAGTGAAACGAGATCCAACCGCCAATTTAGCAGCAATTCTACCAGCAAGCCATTCCTCTCTTTTCTTCTTGGCCTGGATGCCGGAGAAGCGTGTCTTTTCCTGAAGCTTGAGAAACCGATCAATGAATTCCTCACTGACATCCTCAAGACAGTCGGTATTGACTACTACAAGATCCCGATTGAGAACACCACTCATGGGTCTGATCATCACAAGATCAGTCTCATCTTCCAAAGAAACATCTTCTGTATCTGTGTACCCTGTGTGGATCATCTCGTAATTATGCAGTAGTGCCACACACCCACCATCCTCATCAATGAGTTCTACATTATATGTCGAATGAGTCTCAGTTTCACTCACAAAGTATGCACGAACTAGGACAGGTTGTTTCTCACTCTCAAAGAAATGAATGGCTTGGACTGATGCTGGGAGGCCCATCTGCTTCTTGACATACAGAAGGTGCAGTCCTGCAGCCTGAAATGCAGCCTCAATGATCAATGGATTGATCTCGAGATCGACTTCATCCTCGAACATTGATTTCTCAGGTAGATTGTATCTAGCGATAACAGCATCATCATACATCTCATTGAGACTGTGCAGAACCTGGTAGGAGGGACCATGGAAGAAAACATCATAGATTTGAGATTGATCCAGGAGTGATTTCTGGGCTACCTCTCCAACCTTATTTGACCGCATAACAGGGAAGCTTGGAATACGCTTGCCAGTCACCATTTTAGCATTGAAATGGTTACGAAGGTCTCCGAGCTGATTTCCATCAGGACCAAGGAACTTGGACTTCAGGCTGAGTTGCAGGTGGTCTCCTACTCTTTCTGCCATGGTAATGATCTCCAGATCATTATCCCTTGGAAGTTTGACTGGAGATGCAAACTCAATATTGTAGATCGCGGCTACACTGGCATCATTAATTGCCCGACTGACCTCAGACATGGTTTCAAGACCCATGACACCTGGAAGCACTGCCTTACCGTCAATCCGATGATCATCGAGATACCGATCTCTGTTCAGCGAGAGCATCCGGTGAGATCTCAGGTCAGAGCCTGAGAACTGATCCATCATCACCCCACGAAAAAAATCTGGTTCAAACCAGCTGACCTGACTTGCCAGATTGCCAAGATGGCCAGAAATCACAACCTCGACCTCATCTCCAGCAGCAAGCTCGGAATGGAACCGTTGGATTCCCTGATCAACAGGGATTGGAGTAACTCCCTGCGATTCAAGTACCTGCATAGTACTACCACGTGTTG
>JAEOUB010000316.1 GCA_016839545.1 Candidatus Kariarchaeota archaeon
ACATAAGACCGGCAAAGAAATAAGGAAAGAGCCAAGATCGAGCTGCAGCATATGATGGAATGTCATTATTGAAATTCTGAAATTCAGGTGGGATGTAACCTGTACCATATACGAGGTAATGGGCCATCTCTAAAGACTGGAATGTCTCATCCGGATGTTTCAAACCATAGGCCTGCAATGAGCTTCCAAGTCGAAAGATGAACCCTAACAGAATTGAGATCACATAGATCAGGCGAAGCTTGTCCTGATAGAGTTGATCTAGGTAACTCATTTTTCGATGACTGACGCTAGGAAGTACTGAAACCACTGACGAGTCATCTCTATTTTCAACGACTTCCTCCATCTCTGAGATAAATTTTGCTTGAATCTATATATGACAATCTGTCGGTTCGTGATAACTTACAATAGAAAATTATGGGCAGGGATAGACTGTTCTTTCTCCATAGAAGTCTAAGAAGTCTCAAAGTAAAAAACCTTTTAATTACGAGGTGAGGAGCGTATATTGGTTAAGCCACAACATCGTTGAGGTACATAACTATGGCAGAACTTACAGGTCCCCTCCTCAAGAAAATGATCACTGAGTCGTATTCTCGAATTGATAATAAGAAAGCATATCTCAATGATCTAAATGTATTCCCGGTCCCTGATGGAGATACTGGACTCAACATGAGTATCACTATGGGTAAAGTAGTTGAGGAACTGGAAAAACAGGAAGCAGATCAGTTGACAATTAAAACTGCGGCAAAGGCAATTGCCAAAGGTGCATTTGTTGGCGCTAAAGGTAATTCTGGTGTGATCCTCTCACAATTTTTTGTTGGTTTTGCCAAAACGATAGAGAATGAAGAGAAGATCACGACTGAGATCTTTGCCGATGCCCTGGTAGAGGGATCAAAACGGGCGTATAAAGCAGTGATGAACCCCAAAGAAGGTACTATTCTTACTGTAGTCAAAGAGACTGCAGAAGCTGCCAAGGAAAAGGCATCCACTGGTGCATCTTGGAAAGAGATCGTTCAGTACTGTTATGAGATTGCTCAGAAGGCAACTGCTGAGACACCTAATCTTCTTGAAGAGCTCAAGGAAGCTGGAGTTATTGATGCAGGCGCACTGGGTTTTGTCTACCTTATACAGGGATGGTTAGTGGTTATTTCAAGTGATGTTGATGGTCCCCGAGTTATCCAACTCCAATCTGGACTTGAAGGATTACACAACTCTGTCAATGTGGACAGCAGCGTGAGCGAGCTGAAATTCCAGTACTGTACAGAAGCACTGATCCATGGGGTTACCACCACAGAGGATGATATCCGATCAAAGTTGGCAGATTACGGGGACTCCCTGATTGTGATCCAGGAAGAGAGTGCCATGAAACTGCATATCCATGCCAATGAGCCAAAAACAGCCATTCAAATCTTTGCATCGCACGGTTATCTGAAAGCAGCCAAGATTGATGACATGAAATCACAGACACTTCAAAGCCACGAGTGAATTCTACACACAAAATCAAGTCATTGGGAATAGTTTTTTGTAAATCGACAGAGGCAGGAAATCTATGTCAGATGATTTTGAAGAGCTAGACATTGACCTGGTTGAAGAGGAGGAACGCGAACAGAGTAGTGAGGATGGAAAAATTCACCTCTATTTTCAAAGCACTATTGGCCCATCTCAACGTCAGGAGAGACTTCAGGTCATAACCAGTGCTCCGGTTTCAGAGCTGAAATATACCGTCTCCCAGATATTTTCACTAGAACCTTCAGATTTTCATCTCTCCTATCTTGGAAGGACTATGGACCCGGATGATGTGTTATCCAACTATGACTGTGAGGACGGTGAAACAGTGCTCCTCATTCCAGTATCTACTGCCGGACACTATTGAGAAATCAGAGTTGTTTGCAAAGAAGTATCAGAAATTCCTGACTGTATCACCATTTATTTCAATACACCATAGCATGTGACGGTATGTCAGACATGGAAGCACTGGATGCCTGTCTTCAACGGTTAGGCCTCTCAGATCGCAAAGAAGAGGTACTCAACAAGACCAATAAATTTGGACCCACTACCAAGTTTGAGGGTGATACACTGGTTTGGCTCGATCTCAGCAATTTGGGGATCAGTAATATCAGCAAGGAGACGTTTACAGGACTGGACAATCTCAAAGAACTCAAACTGTTCAAAAATAAGATAGGAATCATCCCAGAGGATGCATTCGATAACCTTGTTGGATTGACTGAGCTCCACCTCAAGGATAACCAGATCCCTTCACTGTCAAAAAGGCATTTTGAGAAGTTGGCAAATCTGGAACGCCTATTTCTCCTTGGCAATGAGGCACTTGGACCTGCTGCCAAGGTGTATCCCAATAAGATGGCAGTTACAGTATTTTTGAATTCTCTCAGCTAACTGGTAGATAGTCAAGTATATCCTCACAATGATAGAGAATGATATTCGCCAGTGCAGTGTAGACTGAACCCAACGAGGGTCCAAAACTGATAATCATCAGATCGTACTGATGAGTGGCAGGATCGACGTCTCGCAGCTCAGGTGGCTCAATTTCCTCCTCTATTCCGGGATAGACCCATTTCTTATCCGATGACTTGAGAGTGATAGCTCCTCTTGCACCGGCACGAACAGCAAGATCACGTTCATACAACCCGTGGGTATCCTTATCATCAGTTCTTACTATGCAGATGGCATACTCACAATCTGATGGAATTAGATTACCGTCCAGATCAACTCGAACCAGGTTGTCTGACCAGGAAAGCATCACATGGGAATGTATGATTTTCAGTAAATCATGTGCTTTCGGGGTCAGTTGTGTTCCGCCTCTTCCGGGATTTGCCTCAGCGAGTCCATGAAGAATGAGATATTCTAGGACAGACCTGGTCTTTGCCTTAGTCAGTTGCAAGTATGTAGCAAGATTGTACCTCCCCATTGACTCCTTGTCCAGTATTAAGAGGGTCAGAAGCAGGTATTCACCTTGTGGAATTGCTGTAGGTCTTCCCACAGGGAAGTTGGCTTTTACACCAATATTACTATTTTGACACCCTCAGGGAAGATTATTGATGAGATCTTCATAGTTTGAGATAACCCACGTGGCACCTGCTTCAAGCAGCTCTTCCTCTGGAAAGGAGGAGGTGTAGCCTATGGTCTGCATCCCTGCAGCTGTAGCTCCCTGTATTCCTTTGATGGAGTCCTCTACCACAACACAGGATTGGGGCTGGAGTGCCATACACTCGGCAGTATAGAGAAAGAGATCAGGATAGGGTTTACCTCGTGCAACTTCTGTCGCTGAGCAGATAATTGGAAAATAGATGGATGCACCAATTGACTCGAGAGAGAACTTGATCTTATCATGGTTCCCTGATGAGGCAACAGCAAGATCATACCTCCTTTCCAGCTGCTCCATCAATGGATGGAAATCTGGAAAAGAGGAGAGGTTCTCCTGTGCAATCTCAAAGTAGATCTGTCCCTTGCGATCTATGAGCTCGTCAACCTCGTAGAGTCGAAGATTATGGAGCTCACCAAAGTACTCAATTGCATACCTGTCAGATGTTCCCAAAACTGAGGAGTAATCTGTTCCTATATCGACCGTGAATTCCTGTAGAAAGAGCTGGCGAAGTGCACCGCAGCTTAGGGGTTCACTATTGACAATCACCCCATCATTGTCGAAAATGATGCCTCTGACCAGACTCCAGTCAATCATAGCTATGTGGAGCCGGGTAGAAAAATAAAGGTTCGTTTCGGATATATCTAGATCTGGGTTTGTAAAAAACAGTCGAGAAATAGGTTGAAAGACTTTTAAAGTGAAGACTTGATAAAAATAGGTGAAAAAACCTATTTTTTTCCTTCTTGCATTTTTGCTGGTGGTTACCAGTTTTCACACCGCGATGACGGTGATCTCTCATGGTGGGCATCAACAGACCAGCCATGTGGCCAAGTACACTGTCACCAATTCAAATGAGTCCGCCGTCTACTCCTGGTGGACAGAGGATTTCTCCGCATCTACCAACTACAATGTGCCGATCGGTTCTGAGATAGAGGTGGAAATCGACGATCCAACAAATCTCAACACAGGGATCAATGTCACCATTGGTAATTTGACAGCTCTGGATGAAACAGATCTGAATGCAGAAAACAATCTAGGTGTTGGATACTGGCAGATTCCCAAGATGCTGGGGTTCATCAGCACTCTGGAGTGGTCTGAATTGCAGACAAATATGTCATCACTCGGCTTTACAACCTTCGACTTTGATGATGAAGCTGGGTACACATTTGGGGCAACCACCTTTGATGCAGTCAATATCACATTTGCTGATGCATTTCAATCAACTTCGCTAAGCTATAACAAGGATACCGGAGTCCTCTACTATGCAGATATTGTGATCTTCAATTTTGTACTTGAATTTGAAATTACAGGATATATTCCGTATGAAGCTGAGGAACCAATAGTAACTACTTCAGATGGAGTCTTCCTGAGTTTATCGATCTTGGGTGTATTCGCGCTTCCAATCCTCCGTATCTTGCATAAGAAAGAGTAAGAGTATAAGTCACATCTTGAATTTTCTCACAAACACCACTGTAATAATAACTACACCTGCAAACAATAAACCTAGTATTGGAGTACTTCCTTCATCTGTCTCACTGTCAGGGTTATATCTTACCTCCTCTATGACCTGGCCGATGAACTGAGAGTTAGGACCTGCGTTGACTGCCGAATTATGAATTTCGAAGAAACCGTACGTAATCCCGCCGATTGTTCGGATCCCCATCTCCGCCCTGTAACCGAGACCTAAACCTGTATGGCCGTCAATAGTTTGTTTCCACCAACCTAAGCCATAGCCTCCATCAACAGTTGTGTGCATTTCTTCGATACTCTCTTCAGAAATGATACGAATTCCATCAGCCACACCTTTATTGACATGTATTTTCAAAAATTGTGAAACAGCTCTTGCTGAGGTCCACATCCCAGCAGCCCCATATTCCTGGGCGTCTGGAAAGAGGATATCTTCGTTATCAAGACATGATTGGATCTCTTGCACATCGTTAATTGACTCTATAAGGAGTGAGCGGCCTGGTGTATTCGGTGAAAAATACGCATCAGTCACTCCTAAGGGCTCAAGGATGGTGTCTTGCACGTAATCTATGAACGACTGATTTGTCACCTCAGCGACTATATATGCAGCAAGAGCAAACCCGAGATTTGAGTACTGGAGACTACCGTCAGTTTCACCCGGTTCCTTTAATGGGTTCCAATGAAATTGATTGTAATAGTCACCCTCCTCGGAGAATGTACCGATAATCACATCGGCATTAGTCACATTGAGAAGCGGATTCTGCCAGGTGCCGTCAATGCATTGGGGTTCAGTGAAATTTTGATTCCAAACAAGTTCATAGAAGGATACGTCGGGAGGATATAGACCTGCTGTATGAGAAAGCAAATGACGCAGGGTTGTCGGGATGTCGGGAAAGTAGGGATGAGAGTAGGTAAATGGGAGGTAAGTATTGATATCTTCATCTAAATCTACCACTTGAGCCTCGACTAGAGTCATCACTGCAGTTGCAGTTACCGTCTTCGTCAAGGAAGCAATGTGGTATACACTATCCATTGAGGCTTCTTTTCCCTTATGGTCTCCACCACTGGAGTGGTCCCAAATTAACTCATCACCTTGTATCAGAAATGTAGTATACGCCGCAATGTTTGCTGATTCGGCCGTACTATCAAGTTCATCCTCCAAATCAGTTAATCTCTGGATTAAATCACCCGTCGTGCCTCGAGAGGTGCTTGTGACCAATAAAAGGAAAATGAACAAAAGAGGAAGTATCTTTTTTGACTTCATAAATAACATAATATCAGCATTTATTGTTGATACTATTTAAATATATTGTGAAAATGTTTTATCTGTGTAGTGTGTAATCAAGCAATGGAAACACATCCTGATCAGGTTATTCGATTGAAGGTTAATTCAGATTAACAATTCCCTTAAGTTAAAATTTCGAGAGTACTTCATCGTTGTTCTTCTTCACGAGGTCCACAGCCATTTTACCATCTATATCTTTGATCATTGGATCCAACTCTGATGAAAGTAGTAAATCTACAAGATCTGCAAAACCAGCTCTGCATGCATAATGCAGAGCCGTCCTCCCCTTTTTGTCCACCGAGTTGAGATCAGGTTGATAGTTGAGCAGCAGTTTAACTTTGTCCACATTCCCCCCCTTATCACCACGGGACAAGTACATCAGGGGAGTCATGCTGTTTGTTC
>JAEOUB010000317.1 GCA_016839545.1 Candidatus Kariarchaeota archaeon
ACCATCATCCTGCTTGAGAATGAAAATGCAAGTCCTTCCTTCATCAGTTGAATGTAGGATTTTTCCTCTTTCTCTGCTTCCTCCTCTACTTCCTTGGAGTCAAGAAACAGTATAAATGCAACAGTTACTCCTATTAGTCCAATACCCTGGACAAAGAAGACGATCTGTCGACCACTATCACCAAGCAGGGAGGCTAGTATACCCCCGAAAAGGAATGCCAGGGAACCACTGTATTGAATGAGCATAGTGGCTTTTCCAAGATACTCTCTGTAGATCTCTTTCTTGGGATCTTCCAGGGTGGTTGCATCCTTGTAACTGTTGTCAAACCATGATTCTAAAGCCCCAGATGCCTGACCTGAAGCAAGAGCTAGGACAACATAGGTAAATCCAAGGTACCTGAGAGGATTGGAGGCTGCAGGTGCAAACACGAGCAAAATACTAGCAATAGCATAGAATCCATACCCTACTGCCAGTACCCACTTATGCCCCAACCAATCAGCTAATACACCCGTGGGATAATCAGTCAGAGCTGACACCACAAATGAGATGGAAATTACAATTGACAGACCGGCAAAATCCACAAGGTCGATGACATATAGAATGATGAAGGTGGAGGCGATAAGATTCAGACTGGATGTAGCCATGGAGAAGAGCAGGAATTTGGTTGCAACAGACCGGCCCTCAGAACCAAGTTGAGAAATGTTAAGGAAATTATGTAGCTTAGTGAGAATGCCTATCGCCTCTACTATCGGGATTTCGCTGTCCTTTTAAGTTCGAGCCTGAACTGATGAATTTAGTTCATTCGACAATGAAGATATTCTCATCCTCAATTTATATGAATGACCCTGAAAATAAGGATTTGAAGGGGCAGGAATCCCACCTGCTGCGTCAGATGATTTGGTTGTTTTATACATCAAGTTTTAAATGAAGCTAGAATTCTACATAGATTGGCTATGCGCATCTAGTTTAGCTGATGCGCCTCTAGTAGGTGAAAACTAAATGGCAACTAGGACATACAGTGCTCCACGTCGATCCTCATTGGGTTACCGACGGTCCCGAGCATCAAGTATCAAACCTCACGTCCGTGGTTGGCCTGAACGCGATGGAGCCCCCAAACTGCTTGGGTATCCAGGGTTCAAGGCCGGAATGACAAGGGTCATTATGCGTGAGGACAATCCCAACAGCCATCTTGCAAACATTCAGCGTATCACACCTGTGACCGTGATCGAGACACCTCCGGTGATCCTTTTCGGGCTGAGAGCATACAAGATGACTCCGTATGGGAAGAAAATTCTGGCTGATGTGGTCATGAACAGCCCCAGCAGGTTCTTCAAGCGAAAGCAGAGGTATCCTGAGGTTGAGAACTATGACGAGCAGCTCGCAGCACTCCGAGAGGTCTTGGACCATGCTGTTGAGATACGTGCTAAGATCCACACCCAGCCTGATTTGACAGGTATAGGTAACAAGAGACCAGAGATCTTTGAGATCAAGATTGGTGGGTCCAATTACAGCGAGATTGTTGATTGGGCTGCTGAGCGAATGGGTCAGGAGTTACAGATTGAGGACTTTACCAAGCCCGGTGAGTTTGTCGATGTTATCGGCATTACCAAGGGTCACGGTTTTACCGGTACTGTCAAGAGACATGGACACACTAAACTTCCACGAAAGACCAAGGATGGTACCCGACGAGTGGGTTCCATTGGTCCATGGGTTCCCGCCCGGCTTCGCTGGACAATCGCACGGTATGGTCAGTACGGTTTCTTCCGTAGGACCGAGTACAACAAGCGTGTGATGAAAGTAGGCGTAGAGGGCAATGAAGTAACACCCAGTGGTGGATTTATCCACTATGGTGTGATCCGCAACCGCTACCTCCTTGTCAAGGGATCTATTCCCGGTCCCAAGAAGAGGCTGGTAGTCCTGAGAGATGGAATGAGGAATATGAACAAGAGTGTTCGAGAACCTCAACTGAGTTTCATCTCACGGAAAAGTCAGAGGTGATAGATTATGACAAAAGTTAACATAAAATCAATTACAGGTACCGAGTCTGGATCAGTAAATCTCCCCGGTGTCTTTGCCTCCGATTTCCGACCTGATCTGATTAAGCGAGCAGTGCTCTCTGAGCAGTCGAAGAGACGTCAACCTCAGGGTCGCTATCTCCTTGCCGGTAAACTGACCGCTGCAACCAGCGTAGGTCCCGGAAGAGGTATCGCCAAGGTGCCCCGAACTCACAGTCGAGGTACCCACCACTCCTCACGTGGTGCTGTCATCCCCTCAACTCGAGGTGGCCGGCTTGCACACCCCCCACGTGTTGAGAAGAAGATCGTTGAGAAGATCAACAAGAAAGAGTACAATCTTGCCCTTCGCTCTGCTGTATCCAGCACTGCCAATGGCGACACTGTGAGAGCCAGAGGTCATCGTTTCGATGAAGATCTCAGCTTCCCACTGGTCGTCGAGGACAAGATCGCCGAGATTGCCAAGACCAAGGAGATGATTTCTGTCATCAGTAACCTGGGACTTGGTGCAGATCTCGAAAGAACCAAGAATCGTAGCATCCGTGCTGGAAAGGGTAAGCGACGAGGTCGTAAGTACCGAACTAAGACCGGTCCCCTTCTGGTAGTTGCAGATGACTGCAATGCTGAGAAGTCAGCCCAGAATATTCCTGGCGTGACTGTCTGCAAAGTCTCCGACCTCACTGTCGAGACCCTGGCACCCGGTGCCTCTGCAGGTAGAGCCACAATCTGGACTGAATCAGCTCTCAAGCAACTCGAGGAGTGGAACTGATATGCAAAATCACGAAGTCATTCTCAAACCTGTCATCACAGAGCAGGTGTGGGATTATATAGAACTCCAGAACAAGATCGTATTCGAGGTGGCCAAAGCTGCCAACAAACCCCGAATCAAGAAAGCGGTCCAAGAACTGTATGATGTGAGGATCTCAAAGGTCCGTACCTACATCACACCATTTGGTATCAAGCGTGCAATCTGTACCTTGGCACCACCTCATTCTGCCTCAGATCTGGCGAATGAGCTCAATCTTTTCGGGTGATCGGCTATGGGTAAGCGACTTATTGTACAACGACGAGGAACTGGTTCGCCAGTCTTCAAAGCTGCGGGTCACAAGCGTGCAGCTCCTGTCAAATACAGAAAAATCTCAAAAGACGAGTTTGAGGAAGGTTCCGGTATCTATGCTGAGGTACTCGAGCTCTTTCACGAGCCTGGTAGAGGTTCTCCTCTTGCCAAGGTCAAGTTCCAAGATGGTTATCAGACTCTGATCCTCCCTGCTGAAGGTATCTCAATTGACTCCAAGATCTACTATGGTGTGGATGCCGAGATCAAGGAAGGAAATGTGCTCCCCATGGAGGCAATCCCTATCCGTACTCCTGTGTTCAATGTTGAGATCCGAAAGGGTGACGGTGGAAAGCTAGTCCGTGCCGGTGGTGCATCTGCAATCATAGACTCCAAAACTGAGAAGTCTGTGATCCTGAAGCTGCCATCTGGTAAGTTCAAGAAGTTCCCCAAGGAGTGCCGTGCTACTATCGGTATTGTTGCCGGTGGAGGACGAACTTCCAAGCCGTTCCTCAAGGCAGGTGCCAAGTACCACGCCAAGAGGGCCAAGGGTCAGAAGTATCCACGTGTCCGTGGTGTTGCAATGCCAGCAGCTATGCATCCCCACGGTGGAGGCTCACATCAAAGCCCACACCAGCCCACCACTGTTTCCAGAAATGATCCTCCAGGAGCAAAGATCGGTCTCATCGCAGCCCGACGTACTGGTTACAAGCGTGGACGCAAGACACGATACGAGAAGAACATCGACTAAATCTGAGGGGCATCTGCCCTTCACTCCCTGTATTTTACGCAATTTCCACAATTTTACACGATTTCTACAAATTACGCAAAATACACGATTTTACACAATTTTCACAAATTACGCAAAATACACGAAATATGCAAACATCAATGCTATTGCTCATTAGGTATGCCGAGGTCAGCAGGTCTGAGCTAACTTAAGAAGCTCCCTGAGATCCCGGTCGGGTTACGATGACGGTGAGTGAGTCTGTTAGCTCAATTTTTACACCTCTCAGTCCATGAATTTCTAGATTGGTCTAAGTAAAGATTAAAGATGATCTAGACTGTGGCTCACTTGTAGATGAGTTCAGATAGTGGAATTGCCCGGATACGTGTTGTCGTGGGTAAACCTGGACTTGATGGTCATGATCGAGGTGCCAAGGTGGTTGCCCGTGCTCTGCGAGATGCAGGCATGGAGGTGATCTACACCGGGTTGCACCAGACACCTGAGAATATTGTAGAGATTGCCCTGCAGGAGGATGCCAATGCCATTGGCCTGTCTGTCCTGTCTGGAGCACACAATACCATGTTCAAGCGTGTTCTTGAGCTTCTCAAAGAACGCGATGCAGAGGATATCCTGCTGTTTGGTGGTGGTATCATCCCAGACGAGGACGTGAAGTACCTGAAATCGATAGGTGTGCAGGCAGTGTTTGGCCCCGGTACACCTTTGGATGAGATAGTTGCTTTTGTCAAGCAATCTGTCACCCCCCTGAGTTGATATCATGAGCAAGTTGACAAGTGACAAGACACTCTCAGATATCGAGATACCTGAGGTGGTTGATAAGATCGAAGTGGATCACGCACCACCGGGAGAGTATCCCTTTACCCGTGGTCCCTACAGTTCTATGTACCGTGGTAGGCTCTGGACCATGCGACAGTACTCGGGCTATTCCACAGCCAAAGACACCAACAGCCGCTTCCGAC